>DATLNN010000231.1:0-2902 GCA_035536695.1 Pyrinomonadaceae bacterium
CGGTTCCTTATTGCTCGGTTAAGAATTACCATAATATGCGATGCATATTCTGATAGTGAAACTCGGCAGCATCGGCGACATCGTCCATACGTTGCCGTCGCTCGCGGCGATCCGCGAGCACAGGTTTGATGCAGAGATCTCGTGGGTCGTCGAAGAAAGATCCGCGGAGATACTGAGAGGCAATACTCTGATCGATAACCTGATCGAGATCGACACACGAAGCCTGCGCGGGGGAAAAGTGATCGAGGAGATCCTGCTCGACGCCAGCAAGCAGGTCAATACATTGCGAAAACATAAATTTGACCTGGCGATCGATTTTCAGGGATTGATGAAGTCGGGCTTGGTCGCGCGGGTCTCAGGCGCAAAGACACGATTCGGATTTGCGAAACATGATCTGCGCGAGAGCGGCGCCCGCATTTTTTATACCGATGTGGTCGACGCGCCAACGAAGACTCACGTGATCAGAAAACTCTTAGCCCTGGCGGGCGGTGCATTGAACATTCCGGTTCAGGACGGACCGTTTGAATTTCCGATCTCAGTTTCACCGGAACACACCAGCGAGGCTGATTTGATGATCGAAACGGCCGGCAGCGAGCAATTTGCGATCTTAAATCCCGGCGGCGGTTGGGTAACAAAGCTGTGGCACGCAGAGAAATTTGGCATGTTGGCCGACGCTCTTTGGGAACGTCTCGGGCTGGTTTCGATCATCACTACCGGCACTGGCGAGATCGGCTTGGCGGAGAAAGCGGTCGCAAGCAGCACCTCTGGGAGAGGTGCTCCCGTGCAGCCAAGCCTGAAAGGTTTTTACGAAATGGCGCGACGGGCCCGCGTCTATGTCGGCGGCGACACCGGGCCGACACATATCGCGATCGCGGCAAGAGCTCCGGTCGTGGGCCTCTTCGGCCCGACCGAGTGGTGGCGCAACGGCAGCACAAATCCCGATGACATTTGCGTGGAACGTACAGACATTAAATGCCGGATCGACTGTAATCGCCGGACATGCTCGAATTGGATCTGTATGGATTCAGATGTCGAAACCGTGTTTGCGGCAGTCGCCCGCCGGCTGCAGTGGGCAGAGCCGGTTGCGTTAGCGGGCAGCGAGATACGTCCCGCTGGATCTGCGTAAAGAAAAAAGGCCGCGGGTCCACCAATCAACAGGGAAGGTGCTTTCGACGTTCATGCCAGCTTACGCAGGCGGTTCGGCCTTCAATAAATGGTTAAATTCGACAAACGGCTGCTTCAGCGACTGCGTGTTCCACTAGGTTTTTTGTTTGCCGCCGTATTCTTTATTTTCGCTAATCCGACGGTCATGAGCTTGGCTGTCGGCGCCGTGATCGCGCTCGCAGGTCTGGCGCTGCGCGCCTGGTCGTCCGGGCATATTCGAAAAGCGAGCGTCCTGGCCGTCACCGGACCTTATGCCCACACGCGCAACCCCCTCTACCTTGGAACCTTGGTCATGGGCGTGGGATTCACCATCGCGGCCGGTGTTTGGTGGCTGGCCCTTGTATTTTGCGTCTTGTTCATCGGCATCTATTTGCCCGTGATGAGCGTCGAAGCAGAAGATATGCGCCGTATTTTCCCGGGGGATTTCCCTGAATTTGAACGGAACGTGCCGTTGCTGATCCCGCGCCTAACACCGTGGAGAAAATCGAGCGAGAAGTTTGATATTCAGCTATACTTTCGCTATCGCGAATACCGGGCAGCCCTGGGCGCATTCCTCGCGATCGGCTTGCTGGCCGCGAAGGCGCTATTTTTTCAATAGCTCCCACACGCACATGAATCTCCTCGTACGAAAACTTGTAGTTCTGACCGCCGGGGTGACCGCCTTCGCGGCAGCTGGCGCGGGGCAAAGCGCCCAGCCTGTCGGTTCTGTGAGCGGCCGAATGTTCGCCGGCGAGACGCTCAAATATGAAGCAAAGATCAACAAGATACTGCGCGGGATCTCGGTTGCGGAACTGACTTTTTCCGCCGCGGCCCTCCCGGGTACCGGCGAGTTGTTGATCAAGTCGAAGGCCGTTTCCAAAGGCACGCTGCTAAAACTTTTCCGCTATGACTTTCTGCAAGAGTATGACTCGCTAATGGACACGGATCGGTTTCGCATCCTGAGGACGACTAAGCACGATGTGCAGAAAGATCGGGTTCGAAACAGCGTCGCGGAGTTTGACTATAGGGGTCGCCGTGTCACGTTTGTCGAAACCAATCCTAAGGAGCCCATGAGTCCGCCGCGCCGCATCGCCTCCGAGATCGGCGACCAGCTGCATGATATGATCTCCGCCGTATATGCGGTCCGCCTGCTGCCGCTCGTCGTGGGCAAGAAATACGAATTTTCGGTCAGCGACTCGGGCCTGGTTTACAAAGTGCCGTTCACGGTGACGGCCCGCGAGCAGCAAAAAACTATCCTCGGAAAGGTCTGGTGCTGGCGTGTCGAGCCTGACATCTTCGGCCCGGGCCGCCTGATCGAGCAGAAGGGGAGTATGGTCATATGGATGACCGACGACGAACGGCATCTTCCCGTCAGGGCAGAGGTCCAGTCAAGCCTCGGCAAGCTCGACATTAAACTTAGATCTTATATACAAGACAGCTCCGCGGCTGCCAAACGCCCCTGATACGCTCGCGCGAACTTGTTACTGTCAGGTAAACACCGCATACTGATAGTTTGCGATTTTTGCGTTATGGCGAAGACTACCATCGATACGACGGGCATGCCCGGGATAAAGCTCTCAGGCGAGGAACCGTTTGCGGCCGTCGCCCCTGATTCTCCAAAGAAAGAAAAGGTTAAAAAAAACTTGGCGAAGCCACAGCCCGTGATAAAACCGATCATGGAAAAGGCAACGCGTAAGAAAAAGGCTGCCGCGATAGATCCGTTCGCTGCTGTCGCCGGGCCTGCGCCGTCGACAGCGAA
>DATLNN010000232.1:0-6577 GCA_035536695.1 Pyrinomonadaceae bacterium
GATGCTCAGGAGCCCGACTCACCGCAGCCCGACCAGCCCGACACGCCTCACCCGGACGATCCCGACACGCCGCATCGTGACGATCCAGGCTCACCCGGCCGGGACGAACCCAACCCCTATCCGGTAGTTGACCCGCCGGCCAATCCCGACGTGGAGCCTGTGCCGAGTCCCCAGATCGAGCCTCCCTTTCCCGAGCCGATCCCGGGCGCGCCGCCCGATGTACTCTTCTAACTATTGGTGGCATCGGGGCGCCGATGCGAACGGCGTCACGCATGACCGGGTGCAGTCGGCCGCCGGCTGATGACGCTTGCCCTGTTTCCCGCATCCCCGAAGGTGCGAGTGTCTTTAAAACTTGGTAACCTAAACCTATGTCGGAACCAGGTATGAAGAAAATAAAGCCGGATATCCGTGCGATCACGCGGCTTGTCCCGCCCAGCGGAAATCTTGTCCAGGGGCAATCGGAATTGCCGATCGATCAGCGACTGGCTCGTGAGGCAGCGGAGATCATCGCCGCCGGCCAGAACCACTATGGCGGCAGCGAAGGCGACGCCGATTTGCGTCGTGAAGTGGCGGCAAAGATCGCGAAATATAACGGCATCGACATCGATCCGGACGCGCGGCCCTTTGAAGTGATGGTGACAAACGGCGGCACAGGAGCACTCGTGGGCATCGCACAGGCATACTTGAAAGGGAAGTCAGCTCTTGTTTTTGAACCTTATTATCCGTATCACCGTCGTATTTTAGAAGAATTTGGGGCGAAGACAGAGACCATCGCGCTCGACGAGAATTTAGATTTTGGCAAAGACCGGTTGCTGGCACGCTGTAAAGAACTAAAGGACCGCGCGGAGTTTCCGCTTGCAACGATAATTGTCTGCACACCGGCCAATCCAAGCGGCAAGGTCATGTCGCAGGTCGAGCTCGAGGCTGTCGCCGATGTCGCAAAAGAGCTGGACCTGATGGTTGTCTCTGACGAGGTATACGAGCACTACGTCACCGGCGAAGATCCGCATGTACCGATCGCAAGTCTGCCGGGCATGTGGGAACGCACGATCACAGTTAACTCGTTCTCAAAATCATGGAACATCTCAGGCTGGCGTCTCGGCTACGCGTATGGCAAAGGCGAACTGCTGGCACCCCTCAATAACGCGGCTAACGTCATTTACGTTTGTCCTGCGACGCCGCTGCAAGCTGCATTGTCCAGGGTCTTGATGGCCGACGAGGAGTATTATCCACGCTTGCGAGAGACGTTTGACAAGAAACGCCGACTTGCTTCCGAGGTTTTAACCGATCTCGGCTTTCGAATATACGATTCGGGCTCGGCGTTCTATCTTTGGGCGCGCATACCGGACGGATACTCGGATGCCATTGCCTTCAACGAAATGCTCATGCGCGAAGCCGGTGTCGGCATCACGCCCGGCTCGGCCTTCGCCGACAGCGACACGTGGGACGCCCATGTCCGCATCTGTATCGCCCGTGAGGACGCGATCCTCGAAGGAGCGATGGAAAAGCTGCAACGTGTTCTCAATTGACTCGAGCAAAGCCACAGTCGCGTACTGGAAATAATGCAACGTACTCTCGGCTGAAATAATCTATTTCAAGGTGATCACTATGAGACGCTTTTTTGCTTTTATCCTCGTTTTTACCTTTGTCCTCCCATCGCTTGCCGACGAGGGCATGTGGACGTTTGACAATCCGCCCCTCAAACAGTGGAAGGAGCGCTACGGTTTCGAACCTACGAAAGAATGGCTCGACAATATCCGCCTTGCGAGTCCGAAGGTGAATAATTCATCTGCGGGTTTCGTTTCGCCCAATGGGTTGATCGCGACCAACCATCACGTGGCTGCGGGCTACATCGAAAAGGTTTCGACCAAGGAACGCGACCTGATGAAGACAGGATTTTATGCAAGGACCCAGGCAGAAGAGCTGAAGATACCGGACGGCAGCGCGTCGGTTTTGTTTTCTTACGACAACGTAACCGAACGCGTGCACAACGCCGGGAAGGGGGGCGCCACCGATGCAGAGTCGGCAGCGCGTCGTTCGACCGAGATCGCGGCGATCGAAAAAGATTGCCCCGCGGGACTTCGTTGTGAGGTCATCTCGTTTTACAGCGGCGGTGAGTATTGGCTCTATCGTTTCAAACGCTACACCGACATTCGGCTCGTTATGGCGCCCGAGGAACAGGCGGCTTTCTTTGGCGGCGACTATGACAATTTCGTCTATCCGCGGCATGATCTCGATTTTACATTTCTCAGGGCTTACGAGAACGACAAGCCCGCCAGCACGCCAAACTATTTCAAATGGTCAGCGACCGGGGCGGCAGATGGCGAATTCATACTGGTTTCCGGCTATCCCGGCTCGACCGCACGTCTCTTGACCACCGCTCAGCTTTCATATCAGCGCGACGTTGGCAATCCGCTTCAGGAATTGGTCTGGAAGACGCGGCGCAAGGCGCTCGAGGATTATTCAAAACTGGGCGCCGAGCAGCTCCGCCAGGCGAACCCCGGAATGCGCTCGTTCGCAAATTCACTAAAGCGGCTTGCGGGCCAGCAGGAAGGTCTGCTCAACCCGCGCAATTTTGCCCGTAAAGAGGCCGAGGAAAAAGACCTGCGTGACAAGTTGGCCGCCAAGCCGGAGCTCGATAAGCAATACGCGCCTGCGTGGGCCGCGATCGCGAAAGCCTATGGCGACCTGCCCTCGATGTCCAAACGGCTGGCATTTTCAAACGTAGCTGCGTCACGCCTTGCGACGATCGCCCAGCAGATCGTCACTTATCACCTGGAAACCGCAAAGCCTAACGATAAACGCTATCCCGAATATCGCGACACCCGCCTCGAGGCATTTAAGATCGCATTACTATCGCCCGCCCCGATCTATCCGGAGATGGAAGCGGCGACGCTCACCGCCTGGCTTGAAGAGGCCCGCAAGCAGTTGGGGACCGATGACCCCTTCATCAAGGCTGCTCTCGGTAATGCAGATCCGGCAGAGGTTGTCGGCCGCGCGGTGCGCGAGACAAAGCTGACAGACCCCGGCGCGCGACGAGCTTTGCTCGAAGGCCCCGCGTCGGCCATCACCGCGTCGACCGACCCGATGATCACCCTGGCGCGCCGTATTGAGCCGATCGCCCGCGAGCTTCGTGACTGGAACGAGAAGAGCATCACGAATATCGAGACCGCCAACGGCACGAAAATCGCTCAGGCGCGGTTTGCGGTATATGGCAAAACAATAGCGCCCGACGCCAATTCACAGCTTCGCATCGAGTACGGCGTTGTAAAAGGATATGAGGAGGATACGACACTCGTTCCATTTAAGACGACCTATTTCGGCCTTTATGACCGGGCCCTGAGCTTTGGCGAAAAACACCCGTTCGATCTTCCGCAGAGCCTTAAGGCCAACCGCGACAAGATCGATCTATCGACACCGCTGAATTTCGTCTATACGGCCGACACCATCGGCGGCAACTCCGGCTCACCCGTCATAAACCGCCGCGGCGAACTCGTGGGCCTAAACTTCGACAGCAACATTCAAAAACTCTCGAACCGCTACTGGTACATCGAAGAACAAGAAGGCTCCCGCGCCGTCGGCGTACACAGCGCCGGCATTATCGAGGCGTTGAAAAAGGTCTACGCAGCGGATGACTTAGTTAGAGAGCTGCTGCCGGCCGGATCGTAGGATGCGTGAGATTAGATCGATAAGTGCGTGAGATTAGATCGATAAGACGAAAAAGCCCGCGAGCGATCGCGGGCTTTTTGGGAAATTAAACACCGTACCTCAGTTTAGGCTATTCGGCCACGGCCAATTCCTTCTCTTCGTTCTTCTTTTTCACACCGCCGATCTGGACCAAATTCTCGCCTTTGATACCGGCCTTTTCCATAACCATTTGGTTGTAAAGTTTGCGCATCATCTGCATTTCCTCTGCGGCGGTTTTGGGGCCTTCCATTTCCGGTTTGTTCGGACGTGAAAGGTCGACCTCGTTCAGGATAAGGCTGTGCGAAGCGTCGTCCATATCGACATTTTTGCCGCGGGCAAAGACCTCGTGGCGACCTTGGTCTTTGTACCACTGAGCGACCGTAGCATTTTGGTGCATGTGTTCGATGATGTTGCGCCAGCCGATGCCCGTGTTGTAGGCACAGAATGAGATCTCGCCTTCCTGCGTGCCGTACGGGATGATGCACATCTCGGTGCGGCGGAAGTCGTAGTTGAATAGGTCCTGGAACCACATGCCGGCGATGAAGAGGAAGTTCCACGGATCTTTGCGCCGTTTCTCGATATCCTCGATCGTGCGGTCCGGACCGACCTTTCCGTAATCCTTTCCGCTCAGGCCAAAGCTCTTGTCAAATTTCATCAGGATGCCTTTGAGCGTAAGGCTCTCCGGTGCTCCATACGGGTTGTAGTTCTTGAGAAGCGCGAGGCCCATCATGAGGTTCGAGAACCACTTGCCGCGGTTTGTATCCGTGATGTGCTGCATGTCGGTTACCAGGCCCTGGATGTTCAGGAACTGCGGGACCGGTGCCATTTCTTTAGTTTCTTTATTGACCATTACAGCGGTACCAACGCCGCAGTTCGGATGGCAGCCACAGCTGACCTGTCCCCAATCCGATTCCGGCCCGTGGACTACATCAGCAAAGTCAGCGAACGCTCCCATCAAACTAAGCGGGAACCAGTCACGCGTCGGTTCGGTGATCCCGACCTGCCCTTTCACGTCGTGCGCGAGGTGAGCAAGCGTGTAACGCTGCTGCAGGCGACGCTGCTCCGTGATCAGCTCGTCACGTCCTGTGAACGACACCGGCTGAAAGGCGATGAATGAGATCTTTTTCGGATTGTCTAGTGCAAAGCGGATGATCGTGCCAACCTGGTCGTTATTAACGCCGTTGACCAGGGTCGTTACCAGGATGATGTCGACACCCGCCTCGTGGAGATTGTTGATAGCCCGGAGCTTGACATCAAAGAGGTTGCCGATCTGGCGATGAGAATTGGCGTCGTTGCCGATGCCGTCGAACTGGAGATAAACAAAACGAAGACCTGCTTCGGCTGCCTCGCGGCAGAATTCTTTAGATTTTGCGAACTCGATGCCGTTTGTCGCGGCCTGGACCGAGTTATAGCCCACTTTACGTGCGTAACGGATCGCCTCGAGAAAGTGCGGACTCAACGTGGGCTCGCCACCAGAGTATTGGACCGACATCTGCCGTCGTGGTTTGATCTGGATCGCGTTGTCGAGGATCTCACTGACGTCCTGCATCGAAAGCTCATGGACGAAACCGACCTGGTTCGCGTCCATAAAACATGGATCGCACATCATGTTGCAGCGGTTTGTTAGATCGACCGTCAATACTGCTCCGCGGCCGTACTTCACTGAAGAGGTGCCGTGATTGTGCAGTTTTTCGTCATTGTGCGAGTCGATATCGCGGCCTGGGAAGAGGCCCTCAATGTGCGTCAGAAACTCGCTGTCGATCGCCATCATGTCTTCAAAATGGCCGTGTTTCGGGCAATCTTTGATCATCCACACCTCGCCGTCACGCTCGATGATCTGGGCCTTGATCTCGCCGACCTTGTCGTTGATCAGAATCGACACTTCCTTTTCACCGCTGAGGATCGATTCGCGGGCTTCGATCACGCAGTTCGGGCATAGCGAGTCGGTCTGACGGGGAAAACCGAGGGTGGGCTTCGATTTCTGCCAAGATTTCAGTAAGGGTTTGTCTGACCATTTAGGGATAAAGGACGGATTTGGCTTGAATTGGTTTACCGACCGAATGGCTCCAAACAATCCTTTGGCAACATATGTCAGGCCTTTCTCAAAGTGTTTAACGGGTCTCATTGTATTAGATCGTCTCCAGAAGTCTTCAAAGTTAGCGAAACATCGCTCGATTGTTTCGCTCAGGCGTGTTTCAAACACGTATCCCACACCCTTCCAGCAAACTGTATGCCACGGCAGCCATTCCGTCCGTGCGTAGGAAGCAATGTGTTTGCGGCGATTTCAGCGATCGGGTGAACTACCCTGTGGTCACGAAATGGGTTGTTATGTCTCACGGGGATGCGGTTTGGCTCAGAATGACACACGGCATGGGATGAGTTGTCGCCTGGGTTTGAAAGTTTAGCTTTGTCGGAGTTGTTTCGGATTTGCTTAAAAGGAAAAGTAACAGTTTTCAACCGAACTTAAGCATTAATATTATGCGATGTCTTAGCAGTACTGCTGTAACTATAACGATCTGGGGTACTTACACTCGATCAAAAAAACTTCATTTTTCCCTTTACAGATGTTTAAGACGTGTGTTAGACTTCAACCCACCTTAAGAGAGTATGAGTCGAACTTAGGCTCATCAAGCGGTTCTCTTAGGCAATCTCTCGAAAAATTAGGAATGGATATCCGCTTTGGAACATCGGGGTGGCGGGCGATAATCGCCGACGAGTTCACATTCGCAAATGTTCGACTGGTTATCCAAGGAATCTGCAGATATTTGACAATTAGTGAACAGAGATCTGGCGGCAAGCTGGTCATCGGCCACGACTCGAGGTTTATGGGTGAGGCCTTTGCAGCTGCGGCGGCCGACATTGGGGCGTCGAGCGGTTTTGAGGTGCTTCG
>DATLNN010000233.1:0-3108 GCA_035536695.1 Pyrinomonadaceae bacterium
GTTTTCCTCCCTCAGATCCTGCTGCTATTCCTTTTTATCTCTTTGCTCGAAGACAGCGGCTACATGGCGCGCGCCGCATTCCTGCTTGACAAGCTCATGAGCCGCGTGGGTCTTCATGGCAAAGCGTTTCTGCCGCTGATCAGCAGCTTTGCATGCGCGATCCCCGGTATTATGGCGACCCGTACCATCGAGGGGCGGCGCGACCGGTTTGCGACGATAATGGTCGCGCCGTTCATGAGCTGCTCGGCCCGCCTGCCGGTCTATACGCTGATGATCGCGACGTTCTTTGCCGGCCAAACGGTGCTTGGTTTTATTTCGCTCGGAGCGGTTCTGATGCTGGCGATGTACGCCCTTGGGATCTTTGTAGCCATTATCGCAGCGTTCATTCTCAAGCGAACGATATTGAGCGGGCCGCCCCCGACGTTCCTCATGGAGCTCCCGCCATATCGGCTGCCCAACTTGCGAACCGTCCTGCAAAATATGCTGACGAGGGCTTGGCTGTTTCTGAAACGCGCCGGCACGGTCATTCTGGCGATCTCAATAATACTTTGGGCCCTGATGTATTTCCCGCGGACGGGCCCGACGGCTCCGTCGAACACGCCCCCGATGAGCGCGACACGCGGCGATGCCGGCGATCCCGCACCTGAAATGCCTCTGCCGGAAAGCGAACAGCTCAAGAACAGCTTTGCCGGTAAACTCGGCCGCGTGATCGAACCGGTAATCGAGCCGCTCGGTTTCGACTGGAAGATCGGCGTTGCGCTGATCGCCAGCTTTGCCGCCCGCGAGGTGCTGGTCTCGACGCTAAGCATCATTTACAACGTCGGCAAGGACGAGAACGAGGAATCAGAAACGCTGATTTCGGCCGTACGGAACGCGAGAACCTATGACGGGCGCCCGGCATGGACCCCGCTCACCGCCCTGACGCTGATGGTGTTCTTTGTTCTCGCAATGCAATGCATGTCGACGGTGGCTGTCGTTCGCCGCGAAACCAATTCGTGGTCGTGGCCGCTGTTTATGGTGGGTTATATGACCGCTTTAGCCTACGTGGCGGCTTTGGTAACCTATCAGATAGGCAGGCTGCTGGGATTTTAGAGATGGATGCGCAATATCTTATCGTAGTTGCGATCGTGGCAGCGGCCGCAATATTCGGCGCAGTGTCGACCGTCCGGCGAACGCGGTCGTTCTCATTGAAGAACAAGTGTGAACATGACTGCGGTTGCAATGGGAAAGCAGGGAAATTAACCTAATGACCACGACTTGACCGATAAAGGAACATTTCTGACCGAAGGCGTGCGTTCGATGTTGATGTCAACGCTCGCTTTTTCTTTGGCCAATGTTTTCGTAAAGCAGGTCGCCCACATACCCGCGCTCGAGACCGTGTTTTTCAGGTGTGCGATCGCGACAGCGTTTTGTCTGATCGGATTGTATCGCGCCGGCGCCGACCCGATCGGGTCGAACCACCTGCAGCTGCTGCTTCGAGGCCTGTTCGGCACGACGGCGTTGTTTCTCTTCTTCCTCACGCTGCAGCAGATGCCTCTGGCTTCGGCGATGACGATACAATATCTGTCGCCGATCTTCACGACGATCATTGCCATCTTTATACTCAGCGAAAAAGTGAAGCCGGCCCAGTGGGTCTTTTATGCTATCGCGTTCGCGGGGGTTCTGGTGATCGAGCGGTTTGACGGCCGCATCTCACCGTTTTACCTCGCGATCGGTGTATTCTCGGCCTTCTGCTCTGGCATGGCCTATAATATGGTTCGCAGCCTTCGCGGAAGGGAGCACCCATTGACTGTCGTGTTGCATTTTCAATTGGTTGGATTCCTGGTCGGTTTTGTCAGCCTGTTTTTTGCCTGGACGACTCCGCACGGACTGGACTGGCTCTATCTGTTTCTCGTAGGCGCCTTTTCGCAACTCGGGCAGATATTCCTGACTAATGCGCTGCAGCGGGAACGGGTGGCCGGCGTTGCTATTATCAATTACACCGGGCTGATATATGCGCTTTCGATCGGCTGGATCATCTTTGGCGAGGCGCATGGGATCATGGCCCTCGCGGGTATGCTGCTCGTCGTCATAGGAGTATTGCTGAGCGTATTGTACGGACGGCGTCATCGAGAGATCGAAAAGATCGAGGCGACGGCGAGTTGACGGATAGCTGCACAGTTGCAGCCCGTGCGTTCGGTGGTTCCGATGAAAGGTACTTTGATTAACACGGCCATTATTACGGTCAGCGACACACGCCGCGAAGATGACGATCTATCGGGCAACAAGCTAGCCGAACTGCTCACGTTGGTGGGAGCGGAAATTCGGGTGCGACGGAACATTACAGACGATCTGCTTCATCTTCGCGAAACGCTATACATGTTGACGGAAAGGCCAGACATCAATCTGATCGTCACCACAGGTGGCACCGGTTTTGGCCCTCGTGATAACACGCCCGAGGCGACTCGCGCGGTCATCGAACGCGAAGCTCCCGGCCTCGCCGAAGCGATGCGGCGCGAGACGTCGGCAAATACACCGATGGCGATGCTATCACGCGGCATCTGCGGGATCCGGGGCACGACTCTTATCATCAACCTGCCCGGATCACCGAAGGCGGTTGAAGAATGTTTCGCCGTTGTCCGGCCGATCTTGGCTCACGCCATCGATCTGATCGCCGGGCGTACAAAACACGTAGAATGACGGTCAGCTGGCCCGTCCTCGAGTCGCCGCGGCCAGCCGCCACGACAGCTTTTCACTCAGAGCTAGTCCGTGCACAGCCATTTCCCCAAGCATCGGCACGAACGCCGTTCGTCTTAGTAAAGCACTGATCTGCAAACGGCGATTCATGGCCGAAGCGTACCGCTCGCGATAGGCCATCGCGAGGTGTGGAAGGCTTCTGTCGACATTTCCGCCCAACATATGGGCCGCCACCACCTCCGCAGCGATCTTGGCACTTTCGAGAGCCAGTAAAATGCCGCTGCCCGTGAACGGGTCGATGAATGCCGCTGCATCGCCTATGGACAGAAGACCCGGTGCCGGAACCAGGTCCGCACGCCCGTACCGGTCGATCGGTACGGCGAGCCAATCGTCCACAAACTGTACGCCGGCGAGCGAGGTAGCGGCGCGAAC
>DATLNN010000234.1:0-4325 GCA_035536695.1 Pyrinomonadaceae bacterium
CGTCGCGGCCGGTGGCGATCTTGCCCGTGGTGGTGCGGCGCGAGACCTCGAAGTTCAGTTCCTCAAAAATCTCACCCAGCTTTTGCGGTGAGCCGATGTTGAATTCGCGGCCCGCGATACCGAAGATCTTTTCGCGAAGGCTGTCGAGCTCTTTTGAGATGTACTCAGAGAACTTTTTGAGTTTGTCACCGTCGACCTTCATGCCCGTGAGTTCGATCTCGGCGAGTATCGGCACCAGCGGCAGCTCGATCTCGTCGTACACCTTTTCGAGCTCGTTATCGCGTAGACGTTCGCGCAGGATGGGCGTCATGCGCGCGATCATGTCGGCGGCCTCGGCGGTGCGAAACACTTCGTCCGTAAAGCCCTCGGGTGCGTTCCTGGCGAGGTCGCCGCCAAGAAAGACCTGTGTCAGGTTCTCGATCGGGTAACCATTTCGTGTCGGATCAAGTAGGTAGGCCGCAATCAGAACGTCGTCCTTGACTGCCTCCGGCTCGATGCCCATCTTCAGCAGCGAACCCAAATTACGCTTGCTGTCGTGGGCGGATTTGTCTAGAAAGCCGTTTGTCAGCAAGTCGCGAAGCGGCGTAACGGCATCTTCGCCCTTCGTGAAGTTTTCGAGATCGATGTAAAACGACTCGCCATTGCCCAGCCCGATGGCCATGCCCTGGGCCTCGAGCTTGTCATAGCAGCTCAGCTTCTGGTTCGATTTGGAATCGTTGACGTGAAAGCTCCAGCTATCTGCCTCGAACAGCCGTCTGACGAGTTTGTCGAGGTCACCGCGCGTCGTTATGACCGAGTATTTCGTCTCGATCGAGACGCCGGCGGCCGTCGTTGCAGGCCGTTCATCGAACAAACCCTGGACATCGCCAAACTCACGGGTTAGGGCAGTGAATTCCAGTTCGCGAAACAGTTCGTACGCCAATTTCCGATCCGGCTCGCATTTTTCAAAAGCCTTCAGATCGAGCTTTACCGGGACGGATGTGTGGATTGTCGCAAGCTCTAGCGATTGTCGGATTATGTCTTGATTATTCTGCAGGGTTTCTCGATAGGTCTTGTGCGTGACCTCGTCGGCGCGTTTCATTGCTTCCTCTGCCGAGCCGAAATCCTGAACTAGTTTTAATGCCCCCTTTGCACCGATGCCGGGCGCACCCGGTATGTTATCGACCGAGTCGCCCATGAGGCCCAACAGGTCGATGACCTTGGATGGCGGCACGCCGAATTTGTTTAGGACCCAGGCCTCGTCACACCATTCAATGGGCGGCACGGGTACTTTCCGCTTTGCGTTCATCGCGTTGTGGCGCATTGCGACGATGTGCGGATCCCGAACCAGCTGGCAAAGGTCCTTGTCGTTTGAAACTATTACCGCCTGCATGCCTTTTTCCGCAATCTCGACCGCGAGTGTTCCGATGACGTCATCGGCTTCGTAGCCGTCGGACGAAAGGCTCGGGATGCAAAACGCCTCGCATACGCGGAGAATAAGCGGGATCTGCGAGGCAAGATCGTCCGGCATCGCCTGCCGGTTAGCCTTGTATTCTGCAAAGAGAGTGTCGCGAAATGTCGGCTCGTCCGTATCGAAAATGGCGGCGATATACTCCGGGCGCTCATCATTTAAGAGCTTGCGCAGCATATTGGTAAACACAAAAACCGCCTGTGTCACCTGTCCTTTGCTACTCCGCAAAGGCTCCTGCCGCATGCCCATCGGCGCAAAGAACGCACGATAGATATGCGACATGGCGTCGATTAGAAAGACTCGTTTCATCCGTTGATTGAATGATAAAGAAAGCCCTTTGCAGACTCAAGCCCGACCATTCACCCACGGAAGTTGAGCATGCAATTCTCCGTTGCGCGCGCGCGTAGCTGACGCCATAGCGTGCTTAGAATCGCGGGCGAATGCTTTTTGAAGATACCGACTTAACGGATATCCAAGTTTTGCCAGTAAGGAACCCGGCCGCGAGAACGCATAGAGGTCATACCAGACCTCGCCGGTCGTCTTGTGAAACTCGACCGAAAATCTCTCTTCGCCGATCTCGCCGTGCTCGGTCAGAGTGCCATAAGCGAAGCCGAACCGTTCGATTTCCCCCGCCTCATCGATCGTATAAACGATGCGTGCGGCGTTTAGAGAATAAAATCGGAAATGTCGGACCAGGATGGCAACAGTTCGGCCGGCCTCGATGGGCGTGTCGCGATGAAATAGTTCCACCCAACCCAGGCTGAACATCTCCCATCGGCGCACGGCGGATTTAGCGCGCTCAAAATCGGAGGCCCCCAGGCCGATCTCGATGCGGTTGTGGTCGATGTTGAAGCCATACGGTGGATCTGGCAGCAAGGTTGAGCCGACCTCGCTATAGGAGTAATCATCGCCGTCCCGGTTTGCCAGAAACGTAGTGATCAACTCAATAGTGGGTCTTTGGATCAGGAACATAACGCTTAGGTCAATTCATTAGTCGGCTTAAGTTTGACACCAAATTACCGCGTAATATATTCTTATCGTTCGTCTTTCGCGGGGCGAAAAGTTTTTGACCGGTTCGTCTAGGGGTCTAGGACACCGCCCTTTCACGGCGGCAACACGGGTTCAAATCCCGTACCGGTTACCATCCTATAAGGTGGATATTGCATCAAACTAAGTTATTCGAATTCGCTCTCAGAAGCGAATTTTTTATTTTGGGACATATATAATGTTGAAAAAGTTTTCATTTACCTTACTTCTGCTGGCCTTGTCGGCGGTTGGTGCGTTGAGCCAGACGACGAGCAGCTCCTCGGACGTTGTGCTTATCCTTCCATTTGAGAATACGTCCGGAAAGGCGGAGTTTAACTGGGTTGGTGAGAGTTTTGCTGATTCGCTGTCCGAGCTTCTCCGTGTGCCGACACTCAATGTTATTTCGAACGAGGGACGAAAGATCATGCAGCAGCGGCTGCGCATTCCGCTCTCCACGCTGCCCAGTCTCGCAACATCGCTCAAGCTGGCGCGGGCGAGCAACGCCACTTTGCTGGTTTCGGGCAAGTACAACATCTCTCCGGCCGGGACCGATACAGCGGCAACCATAAATGTTACGGCAAAGATCGTCCGTGTGAATGAAGGCCGGTTTTTGAGCGAAGTGATAGACGGACGACAGGTCACCCGCGACATAAATCTAAATGACGCTCTTGGAAATCTGCAGACGGTCCAGGGTGTTATGGCCTATCAGGTCCTTTATCAACGTGATAAGGCACTGCCGTTTTCACAGAATCAGTTGATCGAGGCCGCTAATAAGGTGCCCGCTCGCGCCTTCGAGGCATATATTAAAGGGCTTCTGACGCCGGTCTCAGCCGCCGACGCCCGCGAAAATTACTTCAAAAATGCGATGCGGCTCTACTCTGAGGCATCTCCCGAGGGTACATACTCCGAGGCGGCGCTCGAACTTGGGCACCTTTATCTCAACCGACGAAAATTTTCGGATGCTGTTAACGCATTCGAACGAGTGGTTTCCGCAAGCCAAAAATGCCGCGAAAAGGCTAAGGCCGAGAACAAACCGGCCCAGTGCGGCGACGAGCGATACGCCGAGGCCTCTTTCTATATCGGGCTGATCTTTTGGCAGCAGGGAAATTTTGAATCGGCCCTTGCTACACTCCGCCCATTGACCGAGGACCTGAAATTAACATCCGTTTATAACGCTCTCGGGGCCATAGCCGTTCAGGCCTCGCGTAAAGAGAAGAAAAATGATGCAAAAGCGGCAGCCCTTTTGACGGAAGGCGCGGAGCTCTTGAAAAAAGCCGCAGAATCGGCCCCGGACGACGCCAACGTCCGCTTTAATTACGCCTTGGCACTGTTTCTGATGGGAAATATGCCGGATGCGGCCGCCCAGATGCGTTCGGCAATTGCCGCGAAGCCGCTTGATGGCGACGCTTATTATGTCCTGGCAAAAACGCTCTCGGCGACCGGAGACCCTCTGGCCGAGACCATTGATAACCAGGCCAGGCAGAAACTGACGACGGCTAATCGTTATGCCAATCTCGAAAAGGA
Source organism: Pyrinomonadaceae bacterium (assembly GCA_035536695.1). Classification (GTDB taxonomy): domain Bacteria; phylum Acidobacteriota; class Blastocatellia; order Pyrinomonadales; family Pyrinomonadaceae; genus OLB17. The sequence goes on from DATLNN010000234.1 coordinate 4,001, forward strand.
GTGGCTAAAAGCAAAGACCGTTGACGGGATCGACCTTCGTGTCGAACAGCCGGCACGCAAGGATTTTCTAAGCGTCGTTCTTAGCCGGAGGCAAACGGCTGCGGCCGCCCAACCTCAGGTGAGCGAGACCGACAATCTCCTCGCCCAGGCCGAGACTTTGATAAAGAGCGGCAATGACGACGAGGCAATGAGTACCCTCCGCCGCGTGCTGACAAGCGAACCGATGAGCGCGAAGAGCTATATGCTGCTAGGTAAGATCCATCTCCGACGCGGCGATATGGACCAGGCGATCAGTTCATTTAAGACGTCCGTTTTCTGGGACAAC
>DATLNN010000235.1:0-4602 GCA_035536695.1 Pyrinomonadaceae bacterium
GGAACGAAAAACTGTTATATGAATTTTGAAATTACCGGACGACACCTGGACGTCACCCCGGCTCTACGTGCGCATGTCGAGGATCAGTTCTCGAAGATCGAAAAGGTTTTCGACCGCCAACCGGCAAACGCACATGTTATCATCGAGGTCGAGCGCGGCCGACACCGCTCTGAGGTGATAATTAACTGGCGCAATGAATCCCTGACCGCCATTTCAAGCAATTCGGACATGTACCAGTCCCTGTCCGAGTCGATCGCAAAGATCGAAAAACAGGCCCGAAAACTGAAGGATAAGGTCATTGATAAGTCGCACAAGGCCACCAAAGCTGCAGTTGTGTCGATGGAACCTGACCAGGCGGACGACATCCTGGCTCCGGTTCCGGAGATAATCGAAACCGACGGATTCGACGCTAAACCCATGACTCCTGATGAGGCTGTCGCCGAGCTGATGGATGGCGACAAACAGTTTTTGATCTTCCACAACTCCGAGGGCGGCAAGGTGGCGGTTATTTTCAAGAGAAATGACGGAAACTACGGCCTCGTCCAATCCTAAAGCAGTACTTCATGGTGTGCTTGTAAGTATTAACCGGGTTGGAGTTCTGATAACGGGAGAACCTGGGTCAGGGAAGTCTGAGGCTGCTCTTGGGCTCATCGCCATACATGGTCACCGACTCATCGCAGACGACGTGGTCGAGGTCTCTCGGACCGGCGACGTACTGATCGGGAGTGGTGCGTCAGGCATGGAGGGCCTTCTCCATGTCCGGGACCTCGGAATTCTAAGCGCTCCCCAAACGGCTCCGGCGGTTCGCGAACAGTGTATCGACCTGATCATTCACTTAGAGGCTGGCCCGAATAGGTGCCATGAGGACGATACGGACGATGGCGGGCACGAAATACTGGGCAAGAGCCTGCCGCGCATCGTCCTCTACAATTGCCGTACCCGCAATCTCGCATTGCTGGTCGAAACAGCCGCGGCGAGGTTTGTGACGAAGGGAAACGGCATTGAGAGCGACTTCCTCCGCAAATACGACGGCGATCTTCTCCATGGCTAAAAAAGCGCGCCAAAGCCCGTATCTTCCGGGATTTGTTATAATCACTGGACTTAGCGGGTCCGGCATGAGCTCTGCGACCGATTCGCTTGAAGATCTCGGTTATTTCTGCGTGGACAATCTACCGTTGACGATGCTCTCAACGTTCGGTCGGCTTTTGGTACCCGATCAGCGCGAAACTGCCTCGATCGAAAAGGCTGCCTTGGTGATCAATATTCGTGAAAGGCAATTCCTGTCGGACTTTCCCAGGGAGCTGAAAAAACTGGCGCAGCAGAACCTGACGCCGTTCGTAGTTTTCTTTGAAGCCTCCGACCAGGTTCTTCAGCGGCGCTTCTCGGAAACTCGGCGGCCTCATCCGGCAGACGCCGGCAAAGGGCTCTTGGCCGCCATTCGCGGCGAAAGGCGGGCATTAAAGGATATTCGCAAGTTAGCCGACTTAATTATTGACACGTCTGACCATACGGTGCACACCCTCCGGCATCTGATAGTCCAAAAGTTTAGCGGATTCGCCGATGGCGTGCCTCTCAAAGTCGAAGTGGTCAGTTTTGGGCACAAGTACGGCAGTCCGCAAGGGCTTGACCTGTTATTCGATGTGAGGCACCTTCCTAACCCATATTTTCAGGACGATCTGAAGCATTTGAGCGGCGAGGACCCTGAGATCGTGGCCTATTTACTGGAAAAGGCCGAAGTAACCGAAACCATTGGCAAATTTACAGATCTGTTGACATATTTGCTGCCGCGTTATCAGCGCGAGGGAAAATCATACCTAACTATCGGCGTGGGCTGTACCGGGGGGCGCCACCGGTCCGTGATGGTCGCCAACAGCCTCAAACGCGCTTTAAAGGATCAAGGATTTGATACCACGGCAACCCATCGCGACATGCAGAAATAGATCAGAAAGGATGCGGTAAATGATAGAGAATAATAAAGATAGAATCGGCGGGGTTATCATTTCTCACGGTCAGGTCGCGAATGAGCTGTTGGCGGCGGCGGAAGCCGTGGTTGGCGAGTTATCCCACATTGCGGCCGTTTCGATAGGGTGGCACGATGATGTCGAGATGGCTAAAGGCGAGATCCAACGTGCGATCGAGAACGTTTCGACTGGAAAGGGTGTCCTACTTCTTACCGATATGTTTGGGGGCACCCCCACCAATATAGCGGCTATGTTCCTGAGCGAAAATGAGATAGAGATCGTGACGGGCGTGAACTTGCCGATGGTTATCAAATTAGCGTCTGTTCACACAGAGGTTACGCTGCACGAGCTGGCGCGAGAGGTAGAGGACCAGGGAAAAGAGGCTATTTGCCGGGCAGGGATGCTCCTCGAGCCGCAGGCCAACCGATTACGAAAGGATGCTTGAACGGCACCTGCGCATCACTAATCCACTTGGCCTTCATGCACGGGCGGCCGCACAGCTGGTCCGACAAGCAGCACGCTTTCGCTCCCAGATAATGTTAATTCGCGACGACACGGGCGTATCAGCGAATGCCAAGTCTATTTTGAGCGTTTTGCATGTAGCTGCGGCTTATGGCGTTAGCCTTAGACTGACGGTGGACGGCATTGACGAAGGCGAGGCAATGAACGCCATCGAACGCCTCTTTGTCGAAGGGTTTGGCGAGATTTGAAGGTGGAAATGCTCCGGCAAGAACCTGACATATGAAGAACCGGAAAGTAGCGATTTTAGGTGTTCCGCTCGGTTTTGGCGCGGCGCAGACGGGTAACGAATTAGGCGTCAACGCGATGCGTCTGTCGAAGATCCGCGGCCGCCACCTGGCCGATCATATACGGAGTCTGGGATACGAGGTGACGGATCACGGAGATGCAGTGATAGTTCAGCCGGACGACGGCGCGGCGGCTGGCAATCCAAAACATCTCTCCGAGATGGTCGCTTCAAGTGAAAATATCATCCAGGCTCTTAGGCAGATACTCGGCAACGAGGAACAGCCGATCATCCTCGGCGGCGATCACGCCATCGCGATCGCAACTTTCTCGGCCCTGGCCTGCCATTACCGCGACACCGGCCAAGAGATCGGCCTTATATGGTTCGATGCTCACGCCGACATTAACACCCCTGAGACGTCACCTTCTGGGAACATACACGGAATGCCGTTGGCTGCGATATTAGGACACGGTCACGAAGATCTTGTCGAGTTGGCGGGCTTTTCGCCTAAGCTTAGTCCCGAATATCTGGCCCACGTGGGTGCACGAGACATCGATGACGGTGAACGGACGCAGATAGAAAGCCTGGCCCTTCGGGATAACTTCTTCACGATGAGCGACATAGACAGCCGTGGCATGCGCGCGTGTGTCGAAGATGCCATAGCTGTTGCCTCTAGAGCCTCAGGCGGATACGCCGTCACGTTTGACATCGACATGATCGATCCGCGGTTCGCTCCCGGGTCCGGTACACTTGTACGCGGCGGGGCCACTTACCGCGAAGCCCATCTAGCCCTGGAGATGATCGCCGAAGACGGCGGGATGCGTTCGTTTGAGATCGTCGAGGTCAATCCGCTGCTCGACCAGAGTAATATAACAGTCGAGCTGGCATGCGAGCTGATCTTGTCGGCCCTGGGCAAGACCATCCTTTAGTCTATGAAGAAGAAAGTGGGAGTTATTTTCGGCGGCCGATCTGGCGAGCATGAGATATCTATCCGTTCGGCAAAGACGGTCATCGAGAATATAAACAGCGACAAATACGACGTCATACCGATCGCGATCATGAACGACGGGCGCTGGCTTTCTCCGGCCCAATCGGTCAGGCAGTTTCCCGAACACACGCAGCAGACCTTCGTCGACAACCTCGGCGAGGCGTCAAACGCGCTCGTCGCGCTTACCGGGGATACGCCGCCGCGCGGCCTCACGGTGCTGGACGGCGAGGGCGGGACCATGCCGCTCGATGTGATATTTCCGGTGCTTCATGGCACATATGGTGAGGATGGCACGATCCAGGGGCTGTGCGAAATGGCGGACCTTCCATATGTCGGATGCGGCGTCCTGGCCTCGTCATGCGGCATGGACAAAGCGATCATGAAGGTGCTGTTTCGCGATGCAGGCCTGCCGATCTGTGATTACGTGTGGTTTCTGCGTCACGAATGGGAATCGAACCGAGAGATCACGATCGACCAGATCGAATCGAAACTGGGATTTCCGTGCTTCGTAAAGCCTGCGAACTTGGGGTCGTCTGTCGGGATCTCACGAGCAGACGACCGAGCGAACTTAACAGCTGCGATCTCCCTCGCCGCAGAGTACGATCGAAAGATCATCGTCGAGGAATCTCTCGAAATGCGTGAGATAGAGTGCGCCGTTATGGGAAATAACAACCCGGTGGCGAGCCTTCCCGGTGAGTATATCATTCGCGATGAGAGCAAGAAATTTCTCGATTATACGGAAAAATATACCGGTACCGGGAACAACGAATTTGTGGTTCCAGCCCACTTGTCAGACGATCTCACGGCTCGGATCCGGCAAATGGCGATCACGGCTTTCAAGGCGGTCGACGGCTCGGGCCTCGCGCGGGTCGATTTCTTCTTACGCAGCGACACGGGCGCGGTGCTCG
>DATLNN010000236.1:0-10493 GCA_035536695.1 Pyrinomonadaceae bacterium
GCATCGCTTCCGTTGGCAATTGCGCGAACGACGATATCGCGGTCCGTTACGATGCCGACGAGTTTGCCGTCATCGACCACCGGTACCGCTCCCATATCGCCATCGCGCATCATCACAGCGACCTCGCGAAGCGTCGCCGCGGGGTTTGCCGTGCGCACACTCTTTGTCATGATCTCGAGGCACCGCCTGCGGGAAATGGTGGTCGAATCAGCATCACTCATGCATTGAACTCCTTAGGAAATATTTTGTTCGAGCCGCGATAATAAAGCAAGTGTTTGAACCTTCGCGAACTGTGGAAGAGAGGGGGCCTCGGCTTCCGAGCAGACCATTCAAGTAAATTGCTGCACCGCCTGCGACCCTTTTGACGCATGGCGGCCAACCCCTCCGCGCTTAAGTAAATGTAAACAAAGAAGATGTGAAGCGTGGCACGCGGATTGTTATGTACTTAAGTGGGATTGATAACTGCTTATTTATCAATCATTTGCAAAACTTTACACTTCCCTGGAATTCGCCGCGGGAAGAAGGCAAAGAGAAAGCAGAAAAGGAATTTTAAGGAGTTATCATGAAAGCATTAAATCTGAAGAAACTAGCGGCCATGTCTGTACTCGGCGCAGCAGCCATTCTGGGAACGAGCGAGGTCTCAAACGCTCAGGGTCGTGACAATAACCGCAGGGGATGGGAAGACCGTAAAGATGATCGACAGGATCGCAAGATTGACAGGCAGCAAGAGAGGATCCGGCTTCAGAAGGCCAGGATCGAACAGGCGCGTCTTCGTGCCGAACAGCAGCGCATTCTCGCTGAACAGAGCCGCCGGGCCGACTGGAACAGGCGAAACACGCGTTCGGGCAATGACCGTTCTAATGGTAACGGCTACTATAATGGCAACGCTAACGCAAACACCAACCGCATACAGCGCTATCGTGTTAACCGAAACGGCGCGTATTACAATACCGATCAGCGCGGGGTCGAGTTGCTCAGGCATGCCGTTAACGCCGGCTACCAGCAGGGCTTTCAGGCAGGGCGCAACGACTATAGCAACCGGAGACGTGTCAGTTACGCGAATTCAAACATCTATCAGAGCGGAACCTACGGCTACCAGAGCCATGTAAGTCAGAGCCAGTACCAGCACTACTTCCGCGAGGGGTTCCAACGCGGATACCAGGATGGTTCGAACAGCCGGTACATCAACGATAACCGAAATGGCCAGTACAACAACGGCTACAGCTACGACCAGCAATACCAGTATGGTTCGAGCTCGGGCGGCGTTGTCAGCATACTCGGTACCATTCTTGGTCAGATACTGAATATTCAGCAGTACTAAGTCAGGTTTTTCAAGGGGGAACGGTCCCGGGTCTAACGGTCCGGGACCTTTTTATGTTCGCTGACCCTATGAGATCCGCGGATATCGCGTCCCGACTAAAATCACGTCTGGCGGGTCCAGTGGATGATGATCAGCAACAGAATGAAATACGGGACGAGGACCGCCGCTCCCGGATAGTCCTTCGCAACACGCTGACCGAAGAAGAGCGCTATGACCGCGAGTGCCCCGAGGATCGAGGCGTAGAAGACCAGAGCCAACGACCCTGATGCAAGAAAGTAGAAGACCCCAGCGGCGGCCAGCAGGCCCGTGACGAGTTCCATCAAGGTAATCGTCGCAAGCATCATCGGGACCATCGGTGCAAGGAATGTCTTTGCGAAGTGTGCCGTAAGGAATTCTCGGTTCCCCTTCCAATCGGTCAGCTTGTCCATCGCTGACTGGATGAATAATATTGCGATGAAAACGGCCGCCAGCAGGGTGGGCAAGTTTTTTGTGATCTGGTCGAGCTGCATTGTCGCGGATGATCTAGATATATGCGGCGGCCTTCTGGGCTCGTGACTTTGCCATTATCCCTTCGATCTCGTCCGCGTTCTTTGGCACTGACGCCGTCAGGTTGCGGTTGCCGTCCTCGGTGACGAGCACGTCGTCCTCGATCCGGATGCCTATGCCGCGGTATTTCGGTGGTGCTGATTTGTCATCGGGCGGAATGTACAAGCCCGGTTCAACGGTGAGTACCATACCAGGTGCAAAAGGTTTTGATTCCTTTGCTGTCTGATCGTTGAAATACCGGCCGGCGTCGTGGACATCCAGGCCAAGATAGTGGCCGACGCCGTGCATGTAATACTTCATGTACTCTTTCTTCTTTATAAGATCCTTTGTCTTGCCCTTCAAGAGCCCGAGTTTCTTCATGCCCTCGGTAAGCAGCTCGATCGAGAATTCCTGACGCCCTTTGACCGTTTTCCCCTTTTTTGTGTACTCGACGCATTGCAGCTGGACATCCAGCACCACCTCGTAAACCTCGCGCTGAGCCTTGGTGTATTTTCCGTTGACGGGAAACGTTCGCGTTATGTCAGAGGCGTAACCCTGATATTCCGCACCAGCGTCGATGAGGATAAGATCACCGTCCTTAAGCGGGGCATTATTTTCCACGTAATGGAGTATCGTCGCGTTTTGGCCGCCGCCGATTATCGAATTATATGCGACGCCGCTCGCCCCTTTGTCACGCATATAGGCTTCCATAAACGACTCGACCTGCCCCTCGTTCATGCCGGGCCTGACCTTTTTCATCGCGAGGATGTGGGCCTCCGCGGCGATGGTCGCAGCTGTCTGCATCAGCTCGATCTCATCCTCCGATTTATGAAGCCTCATGTCGCCGATTATCGGTGTCGGGTCGATGATGGTATGCGGCGGATATGCCGTCTTAAGCCGGCGGACCCGCTGGCCCGAGAGATAGGCGAGTATCTGCAGGTCAAGCTTTTCGTCGACTCCAAACCGGTAATAGAGCCTATCGTGCCCGTCGAGTAGCGGGCCGAGGTCAGCCGCGAACTTATTGATCGGATGCGCACGATCCGCGCCGTAATTCTTAACGGCGCCCTCGACACCCTGGCGTCTGCCGAACCAGGTCTCCATCTCAGGGTCCCGCGGGCGAACGTAGAGCGTATAGGCCTTTTTTTTCGAACGCGGGTCGATCACCGCGATCGCGTCTGGTTCGGGAAAACCGGTGAGATACCAGAAATCCGAATCCTGGCGAAACTTATACTCGGTGTCATAGCTACGGGTCGCCTCATGCGCGGCCGGAATGATCGCTATAGAGTTGTCATCCATCGACTCGATAAACTTTTTTAACTGAGTTCGCATATCTCAGAGTTTAACGCCTGTTTGCAAAAGCGCGCAAAAGCGCGGCGGCGGGCATATGAGAAGAATTCCCGCAAACCGAGAAACTAGTAGGCGACCACAGACGCACGCAGTTAAACGCAGACGAAAACGATCCGTGTTAATCTGTGGTTTCGTTGCCATATGGACCTGCGCGTTACCGAGTTGTTTCTCTCGATCCAGGGCGAGTCGTCGCATGCCGGGCGGCCGTGTTCGTTTGTCCGTCTGACCGGCTGCCCGATGCGATGCGTATGGTGCGACAGCGAATACACATTCACGGGCGGGGAGCGAATGTCATTTGATGACATCTTCGCCCGTCTCGACGAATTCGGCTGCAGCCTCGTCGAGGTAACCGGCGGCGAGCCGCTTGCGCAAAAGAATGTGTTTCCGTTCATAACAGAGCTGTGCAACCGCAACTACGAGGTCCTGATCGAAACCGGCGGATTCGTCTCGACCGAACTGCTCGACCCGCGTGCCTCAATAATCCTCGACATAAAATGCCCCGCGTCAGGCGAAGCCGAACGAAATCACTGGCCAAACCTCGAGCGCCTGCGGCCCGACAAAGACGAAGTGAAATTTGTCATCGCTGACATGAACGATTGGGAATACGCGAGAAAGATCATCTCGGAGTACCATCTGGTCGATCGCACCAAAGCTGCGCTGATATCACCGGTCCACGGCAGCGACAACTTGATAGAGCTTGCCGAGGCGATTGCTGGGAGCGGACTGAAAGTTCGCATGAATTTGCAGTTGCACAAATACATCTGGGGAGCCGAAGCGCGGGGCGTCTAGTAGATGAGTGGAAGAACGGAAAGGGTAATCGGAACAACCGAAGAGTCGATTACTGCCGCAGAGCAGGAACTAAACCGGAGGTTTCCGCCGTCATATCGGAATTGGTGCCTGCAGAATAACGGGAGAGGCATAGAGGTGGTCAACCTTTTTCCTATCTTCGACCCGCGCGATCCGCGAAAAACATGGGATTCAATCGTCCGGAATTATCACGGTGACGGGCAGGACTGGCGAGAGAATGTAGCTGAATGGGGATTCGATTCGAGTCCGTTTTTGCCCATAGGCAAATACTGTGACGGGGACTACTGTTGTCTCGACTATAGTCAGGTTGCGGAAGACGGCGAGGTCCCGGTCGTTTTGTGGTCTCATGAAACCGGCGACACCGAGCCAGGTGCGACAACTTTTGGCGAGTTCCTCATCAAGCTCGAGAACGGTGAATTTGACAATGACTAGATCCGCAATCGTCTTGGTCTCCGGCGGCATGGACTCGTGCGTCACCGCTGCCATTGCCCGTGCGGAAAAGGACGGGCTTGCCTTCCTGCATATCTCTTACGGTCAGCGGACCGAGGCGCGGGAGCGACGGGCGTTCAATGACATCGCCGATCATTACACCGTCGAAGAGCGGCTCGATGTCTCGATCGAACATCTCGCAAAGATCGGCGGATCGTCATTGACCGATGAGACCATTGAGGTGACCAAGGCTGACCTCACGTCAAAGGATATCCCGACGAGCTACGTACCGTTCCGTAACGCCAACATGCTCTCGATCGCGGTGAGCTGGGCCGAGATGATTGGAGCCGGTGCCATCTACATCGGCGCTGTTGCCGAAGATTCGAGCGGCTACCCCGATTGCCGGCCCGAGTTCTACGACGCGTTTCAGCGGGTCATCGATACGGGCACAAGGCCCGAAACGCGGATCGAGATTCGCACGCCTATGATTCAATTGTCAAAGAGCCAAATAGTTCAAAAAGGCATCGAGCTCAGTGCGCCGCTTCACCTTACCTGGTCGTGTTACCGTAGCGAAGACCTCGCCTGCGGCACGTGCGACTCGTGCGCGTTGCGTCTGCGCGGCTTTGCCGCCGCTGGCGTGCCCGATCCGATAGAGTACAAAGAGTGATCATAGCCGCCATGGAGGCGCGTGGATCGCTTTCGCCGCCCCGTTATCGCTTGTTTAGCCGGATCGCGATCCGAATGCACGCCGGGCGGCGATGGCAAGAGCTTTCGCCATTTGCCGGTACGGGCCGGAGCCGTAGCTAATGCGGGCGACACCGAGGCTGGCTAGTTCCAGGTTCGTCAGCGTGTCGGGCATGGCCAGGATATTCACCGGAAGCGGCGAAGCTCTGCACAGGGCCGCGATCAGTGCTGGGTCGCTCAAACCCAGGGCGAAGAAGCCGCTCGCTCCTGCCTCGGCGTACGCGACGGCGCGATCCAACGCCTCCGAGAGATGGTCCGCATGTGTCGCCAGAGCGTTTTTAAGGAAAATATCCGTTCGGGCGTTGATGAACAACGGGATGTCCCTTTGATCAGCCGCCTCGCGGATCGCGGCGATACGCCGCGCTTGCTCCACCACAGAGTACAGCCCGTCGGCCCGTACTATCTGATCTTCGAAATTTATCCCGACGGCTCCGCTGTCGAGCACTTTATATATGTTTTCCTTCAGCTCGTCGACGTCGACCGAATAACCGCCTTCAAAGTCCAGCGTAACCGGCAGATCGACGGCCCTTACGATCCTTTCAATGTTTTCGAGAACCAGGCCCAGAGGCACATATTCGCCATCGGCGAAACCATTTGCGGCCGCGACCGACCAGCTCCCTGTTGCGATAGCTTTCGCCCCGGCATCGGCCACCGCCTTAGCACTGCCGGCGTCCCAAATGTTAAAGAGCACCATCGGACTGCCCGCCCGATGTAGCTCCGCTAACCTGATAGCCTTCTCTTTTTGAAGCTCCATACGAGATATGTTTATTTGATGCGACCCGGTCGAGCACCGCGATATAACATATTTTTTCGGGAATAATAGCACGGTTAGCTGAACGTGGCTATCTGGTCATCAGGAGTTTTCGGCTCGACCATCTACCGCTAAATTCAGGGTGCAGTGGTGGCGATCACGCGGCTTTTGGATCCAACTTCGCTTGACAAGGACTTTCGGGCAATATACCCTATGGGGGTATCTGAGTTTGAGTGCAAGAGAAAGATATGATGATGCAAGCGGGAACCACGAAGGCAACGACACAGCTGGTGGTCGATCCCGTATGCGGGATGAATATAGATCCGGCAACAGCGGCGGGCAGCACGGACCATAATGGCGAGACGGTTTATTTCTGCAGCAAAGGGTGCCTGGCAAAGTTTAAGCTGAATCCGGAAGCGTATTTCAAAGGATCAGGGGATGAAATGTCGTCCGGCAGCGCGCCGGCGGAACACGATCACCAGGCGGCTCCGACATCGTCCACCGTAACCGCCGGCGATATCGAGTACACATGTCCCATGCATCCGCAGGTAGTACAGATCGGCCCAGGCAGCTGCCCGATCTGCGGTATGGCGCTGGAACCCAAGGTCATCTCGCTGGACACACCGGAAGACACGACCGAGCTCGATGACATGAAGCGACGGTTCTGGGTGAGCGCGGCGTTGACGCTGCCGGTCCTGGTGTTGGAAATGGGCTCAATGCTCCTGTCAGTCGATCGCGTGATACCGCACGCCGCTAATGGCTGGCTCCAGTTCGCGCTTGCGTCCGTCGTCGTTGTTTGGGGCGGCTATCCCTTTTTCGAGAGGGCCGCTGCCTCAATAAAGAATGTCAGCCCGAACATGTTTACATTGATCGCCCTGGGAACGGGAGCGGCGTGGATCTACAGCGCGATCGCATTATTCTTTCCGAGCGTATTTCCGGCAGCATTTCGCGGGCACGGCGGGTCGGTCGCCCTTTATTTCGAGGCAGCCGCGGTTATCACGACACTGGTCCTGCTGGGCCAGGTCCTCGAGCTTCGCGCGCGGAGCATGACATCGAGCGCTATCCGGACATTGCTCGAGCTTGCACCGAAAACGGCGCGTTTGGTTGCGGCCGACGGGACTGAGAGTGAGATCCCGCTGGAGCATGTCAAGGTGGGCGACCTGTTGAGGGTCCGTCCAGGCGAGAAGATCCCGGTTGACGGGAATGTCACTGACGGCCGGAGCACGGTAGACGAATCGATGGTTTCCGGCGAACCGGTGCCAGTGGAGAAAACGACGCGGTCGAACGTTGTCGGCGGTACTGTAAATGGGACCGGCAGCTTTGTGTTCAGAGCGGAGAAGGTCGGGGCCGAGACGCTCCTGGCGCGTATCGTCCAGATGGTCAGCGAGGCCCAGCGAAGCCGCGCTCCCATTCAGCGCCTAGCCGATCAGGTATCCGCGTTTTTCGTGCCGGCAGTGATAGCCGTTGCAGTGATCACGTTTTTCGCATGGATGATCTTTGGTCCCCAGCCGTGGTTTGCCTACTCTTTCGCGAACGCGATCGCGGTGCTTATCATCGCCTGCCCTTGTGCTCTGGGGCTCGCCACGCCGATGTCTATTATGGTCGGCACCGGACGCGGAGCGAGTGTCGGTGTCCTGATCAAGAACGCAGAAGCTCTTGAGGTATTGGAAAAGGTGAAGGTACTCGTCGTGGACAAGACCGGTACGCTGACCGAGGGGAAACCGAAACTTGTCTCTGTCGTATCGCCGACTCTGGCGGAAGAAGAATTTCTCAAGCTCGCCGCCAGCCTCGAACAGCAAAGCGAGCATCCTCTGGCACAGTCCATCGTGAACGGGACGACAGAGCGTGGAATTGGCCTTGTCGGCGTCGATGAATTCGAGTCAATAACCGGAACGGGCGTGACGGGTTCAATTAGCGGGAAGCGGGTCGCGATCGGAAATCAGAAATTGCTCGAGCATCTGCGGATTGACGCGAAGCCTGAGTTGATGAAAAGGGCAGAAGAGCTTAGAAGCGAAGGGCAGACCGTTATGCTGGTCGCCGTTGACGGCGGGCATGCAGGGCTGCTAGGCGTTGCCGATCCTGTGAAAGATTCCGCGGTCGATGCCCTGAGGTCACTGCATGCCGAGAATATAAAGATCGTCATGCTAACCGGCGATAATAAAGCGACAGCAAAGACGGTCGCCGCCAAACTGGGGATAGACGAGGTCATCGCCGAGGTATTGCCGGATGAGAAGAGCGATGCGATAGGACGGTTAATGGGTGACGGCAGCGTGGTGGCGATGGCCGGCGATGGCATAAATGACGCGCCAGCATTGGCCCGGGCAAGTGTTGGCATCGCGATGGGCAGCGGGACCGACATCGCGATGGAGAGCGCCGGGGTAACTTTATTAAAGGGCGATCTGAACGGTATCGTGCGAGCGATCAAGCTCAGCCGGGCCACAATGTCGAATATCAGACAGAATCTGTTTTTTGCATTCGTTTACAACGTGCTGGGCGTTCCGATCGCAGCAGGCCTTTTATATCCGGCATTCGGCTTGCTTCTGTCGCCGATCATCGCCAGCGCGGCGATGACGTTCAGTTCGGTCTCAGTGATAATGAACGCCTTGAGGCTCAGGTCGGCGCGGTTGTGAGAGTAGCAGGGAGTTTTAATAGGGGATGCTTTTAAACGATAGGAGTTGGGGCTAGCCCGGTGACACGTGTCTTTAGAAGCTAATTGCCCGACCAAGCATTTTGCCATTCCTTCATTTGATTGATCTCCGTTTCCTGGGCTTTGATGATCGCATTCGCAAGCGTTTTGACCTCTTCTTTTGTCGATTTTTGACGAGCTTCTCTTGACATGGCGACTGCTCCTTCGTGATGGGGAATCATTTGCTTGATAAACTCGAGATCGAAGGCATTTCCAGTGAGCGCGCCGAGGCGTTTCATATCCATACCTTTCATCGAGTCGTTCATACCCGGCATTTCCATGTTTACGGCTGGGGCCGCTCCGGCAAACCATTGTTCACGCCACGTTTTCATTTCAGCGATCTCTTTCTGTTGGCTGGAAATGATATTCGCGGCAAGGGTCTTGATCTCGGCGTGCAGCGCCTTGGCTGCCGCGGGGCGAGCCATCTCAACGGCGGCTTCATGGTGCGCGCTCATAGTATCCAGAAATTGAAGATCGTAAGGTGCATTTGCTGCATTCGGCGAGCTTTTCATTGCTGAATGATCCATCTTGCTATGATCCATTCCGCTATGGTCTGTGTTCGTTGTTTTCGGAGAGCACCCAAAACCGGTGATTATCATGACGAACGCAGGTACAAAAATAATGCTTGTTCTCATTTTTCCTCTCGTCATTTGATCTCAAAAGTAAAGGTAGCCCATTTCGATTCGTAGTTGATTTTCGGATCAGTTAGTTTCGTCATGTTGATGAATTTCACATACCATTTGCCCGTATCGGTCAGCTTCACTTTGCCGATACCTTTATTATCCGTGCGAATGTTCGCACCGATGCGCAAGTTTGTTCCATCGTCATGTCCGGTCATCACGTACTGATTCGCCAACGGTTTACCGTCTTTGAGACAAAGAAACTCGAACGTGTCGCCGGCCTTGAGTTTGTAGGGATTGCTTCGCGGAACGATCTCGACCGGATAACCGAGCACTTTATTGTAATTACCGGTTTGTTTATTCCCGACCTGAAACAGTGTCTTGACGTGCTTGGAGTATCGCTCGCGTATATTCTTTTCAAGCTCCTTGTCCCGCTCTCGCTCGGCCAACGTGTCGGGAATTCCGTCCTCTACGAGATATTCGTTGAAGCTCTTTGCCTCCAGATCGATCTCACGTGGCATTGTTGAAAGACCGATCAGGTAATTACCACTTTCATTCGGCTGAATAGTCAGGTGGGAAGTCTTGTCAACCATGGTGAAGTCAGCTTCCGATGGCTTTGATCGCGCTCCCGATGGCGAGACAAGCGTTAGGTCTGCCAGACGCTCATAACGCACCGCGCCTTCGCTCGCCATAAACGAGCCGTTGAGAATCTTGATCGTGACCCTCTGATCGACCGCGGCAAAAAAACTGTCGAGCTTTAGAAAAAGATCGTGCGCCAAAGCCGGAACGACCGCCAAGACGCAAATCGCAGCCATTGAGAATATTTTTCTTCGCATTTTCCCCTCCGTTAAAAAACATAGACGTAATCGGCGATCTGAGCTATTTGGTTCGCCGTTAGTTTCTTCTTGAAGCTCGGCATGCCGGGCCTGCCGTTTGTTATGGCACGTATTATTCTTGCTCTGTCCATCTCCTGAACGTCACCGCTCGTCAGATCAGTAGCCTCAAGCTTTCTGCCGCGAGTCGTTTGAGCTCTGCCGTTGCCTCCATGACAGCCAGCGCAATTTTGAATGTAAAGAGACCTTGGACTCGCACTGTAGTACGCAACGCCCTTTGCCGAAGCCGCAGATGACGCACAAACAAACCAGACAGCCAGAGTCAAAAAAGCCGTGACCACACAAGTCTTTAGGTATATCACTGTTCTCCCCTTTTTTTCTGCGCATTTAACTATGAGTCATATTAACAGCACGTATGGGATCGATACGT
>DATLNN010000237.1:0-14632 GCA_035536695.1 Pyrinomonadaceae bacterium
GAGGTAAAAGGAAAGCAGAGGTTTATTGAGACCGTGCGCGGGCGGGGATATCGGTTTATCGAGGATGTGAAACGGGTGACGGTCGATGACGCAGTCTCAGGCCTAATGATGCCTCAAACCGTGGTCCCATCCGGAAGAAAAAGAGTACAGGCGTCGTCCCGCAAGCACGGCATCGGAAATCTGGCGACCGTCGTGTCTCTCTCTGAATGGCGGCACGAACCCGAACCGGCATCGGCTATGGAGCCTGAGGCAGTCGTCGCCCCCGCAAAAGTTAAATCTACGGCCTCATTATTCCGTCGTTACCGGCTCGCCGCGGTAACGATCGTTGTTTGCATCGGCCTGGGTCTCGGCGGTCTCTATTGGTCGAATGTGGACACAAGCGCCGTACCGATAACATCAGTCGCTGTCCTGCCATTTGTCAATTTCGGCTCAGATCCTGAGCTGGAATATTTTTCCGAGGGGCTAGGGGAGAACCTGATCGATAGGCTTTCGGAGTTGCCGCAGTTAAAAGTTATTGCCCGCAGTTCGAGTTTTAAATACCGGGAGGAGGCACCGGACCTACAAGACGTGGCGCGAAAACTCGGTGTTCAGGCAATTGTCACCGGCAGGGTCATGCGCCGAGGCGACGATCTGACGATCCGTATCGACCTGGTCGACGCGCAGAATGACAAACAGCTCTGGGGCGAGCAGTTCAACCGGAAGGCAGTTGATATACTTGCCCTACAAAGCGAGATCGCCCGAACAGTTTCAGGCAAACTGCATTTGAAATTGTCCGGAGCGCAGGAAAGCCAGCTTGCCCGACGCGGCACCGACAACCCGCAGGCTTACGATCTTTTGATCAAGGGTGATTTTTTCGCCAAAAAATCTGCAACCCGCTCGAAAGCTCTCGAATACTATAATCAGGCGGTCGCTCTGGACCCAAATTATTCCCTCGCGCATGCCAAGGTGGCCCAGACGTACCATAACCTTGCGGCCGATAGTGTACTCGACCCTAAGGATGTCATGCCCATGGTGCAAGCCGCTGTGCGGAGGGCAATCGAATTAGACGAAAACTCCGCGGACGCTCACTTTATGCTGGCGGAGCTAGCGCACTCTTCCTGGGATTGGAAAACGGCCGAGTACGAATACTCACGAGCGTTAGAGCTGAACCCCAACCTGGTCCGCGCTCATCGAAGGTATAGCAGTCTTCTTAGCGACGTCGGCCGACATGACCAGGCCATTGCCGAAGCCCGCCGAGTTAGGGAACTCGATCCGCAACAATTAGTCAGCCATTTGGCGGTTCCAACTGCATTGCTTTTCGCTCGACGATTCGACGAATCGATCGTGGAAGTTAAAGAGACCTTGGAAATGGGTCAGATCTACGGATCTTATGGCCTGCTTGGCAGTGCTTACGCCGGCAAAGGTATGTACCAGGAAGCGATCGCTGCTTTTAAAGAGTCAATTCGCATTGGCGGCAACAACTCATATTTGAAGATCTGCCTCGGGGCAGCTTACGCGGGGGCCGGCAAACGCGAGAATGCGCAGACGGTACTCAAGCAACTCGAGGGAAGCAAGGAATACATATCACCTGGCGAGTTACCTATCTTATATTCGGCACTTGGGGAGTATGACAAGGCATTTGCAACACTTGAAAAAGCGTACGCCGCACGCGATCTGCAACTGAAGCATCTCAACGCCGAACTGGGCTTCGATCCCTTGCGAAACGATCCGCGATTTGCCGACCTGGTACGCCGCGTCGGCCTGCCGCAGTAAATCTACTTCAGCACGTTCGCGGGGCAGACAGCTATGCCCGGTGCCTCACTTTTTTATCGAATCCCAAAACAGCTGTGTCTGCTGGATGTAATTGGCATTTTTGGCCTCGGTCGCCCAGGCGTTGGCTTCGGCAACCACCTTTAACGCATCGGCTTTCTTGCCCGCTTTTGCGAGGATCTTAGCCCTGAGCAAGCCGTAGCGGGAGTTCTTCGCGCTCTTTTCCATCGCCTTTAAGATCCATTCGTCGGCCTTCGAAAGGTCCTTGTCGTTATGCAGGTAGTATTCCGCGGCAAGAAAGTAATTTTGATGGCTCATTCCCGCCGGAGCGGCGACGAGCGTGGCGATCTGCTCGTTTAACCGTGCGTCCACGTCGAATTCGATCAGGAACTTCACCTCTGTGTTTTCCCAGGAGATGGCCAATTTGCACGACGATGTCGTAATGTCGGCAAATCCGATCGTGAAGGTTTCGACGTAATTAGACGTCTTTGCGGGTTTTGCCTTGAAGCGAAACGCGTCTTCGGCGACCTTATATACGTCGCCGGCGATCGATCGATGCTTGGTGTTGGTGTGAATTATCACGGTCCATTCCGTTGGGCCCGGAATGGTGTAAAGAGCGTAGGTGCCGGCCTTCAGGTTGTTTCCTTCGATCTTTACATCTTCGGTAAACGTCAGTTTGGTCGACGCATTGGCACCGGTCCGCCATACCTCGCCAAAGGGAACCAGGTCTCCTAAGACCTTCCGGCCCTTAGCACTCGGCCGCGAATAGCTCAGCTTCACCTGAGTGAGGCCGACCTCCTGGCCCACCTCCGCGAGCGGGCTGAGCGTAGGGACTTTCAGCTCCTGTCCGACAGCCAGATTGGCTGACAGGGCCAGCATCGCGATCATGAATCCAGATCTCATATAAACCTCCTAATAACTATCATTCGCATCGCGAGCAGAAAATCAAGTTTCGCCTTGTTTCGGAGTGATTCGTGGTTCGGCCTCCGATTCGTTTTAGACCAGGATCAATTTCAAACCAGCAAAGAGTAGCACGACAGCCAACAGCCGCCTCAACGTGATCGAATCAAATCGCTTACTGCCGAGCGTCGATCCGATAAAGCCGCCCACGACCGCCGCGGCGATCCAGAACCAGACATCCGATGGAAGTACCGAGACCTGACCGTAGTTGCCGGCGAGGCCCGCAGCCGAATTGACCAGGATGAACAGCACCGAAACTCCCGCGGCCACGCGTGTCTCGGCCCAGCGCATGAGCAGGAGGATCGGTGTCAGGAATATTCCGCCGCCGACACCGACAAGCCCGGACAGCAATCCGATCATTGCCCCGATCAGCAAACATGCCAGTATTGGCGCTTCCTTGACCTGATCGTCGCTCTTTAGCCGTATCGCCAATCTTGCGGCCGCCGCCAGTAGCACAAGGCCGAGCACGATCTTGTAAACGTTCGTCGGTAATTGGATCACCCCGCCGACAAACGCCATCGGTATGGACGCCGTCGCGAACAGCAAAAAGATCCGCCACGAAAAATGCCCGGCTCGATAAAATTGCACCGTCCCGATCGATGCAACAAACAGATTCAACAAAAGCGCCGTAGGCCGCGTGACACCCGGAGCCACCGCGAAAAATGCCATAACCGCCAAATACCCCGACGCCCCGCCATGCCCAACCGAAGAATATAGAACGGCGACGATGAAGATGGCGGGGATGATTAAGAGTGGAGTGAAGTCCATTGGTCCCGTCGCTAACGGCGACAAGCGTTAAAGCCTACTGCGTAGCGAGGGCACGAGCGGAACCCTAGGAAAGTCGAAAAATCAACCGACTTTGCTTCGGCCTAACCTAGGCTTTAATGTAAGTCCTTTGGCGACACGGTCTGTTCGAGCCAGTCGTCCCAGTCTTTCAACGCAGTTTCTACCTGGACCGCATGACGCTCGCGCTTGTTGCGATATTTCTTCCGTAGCTCCACCGGCAATGGCTCTAGCAGGCCGAACGTGATATTGACGGGCTGAAAATTCTTTGTCTCGACATTTGAGACATAGCGGCACAGGGCGCCAATGGCGGATGTAAGCGGTGCTGCCAACATTGGTTGATCGCGCAAGACGCGGACGGCATTTATACCGGCGAGCCAGCCGGTGGCGACGGATTCTACATAGCCCTCGACGCCGGTGATCTGGCCGGCGAAGAAGAGTCGTGGATTAGTGCGTGTCGCGAGCGTTTCAGTAAGGATATTTGGCGAGTTGATAAATGTATTCCGGTGTATCTGGCCAAATTGCAGAAACTCGGCGTTTTCGAGGCCGGGAATCAATTTCAAAACTCTCTCCTGCTCGCCATAGCGAAGGTGATTCTGAAAACCAACAAACCCGTACGCGTCGGCCATAAGGTTTTCCTGGCGCAGCTGGACGCAGGCGTACGGCTCCCGGCCGGTACGCGGATCGGGCAGGCCCCTTGGCTTCATCGGGCCGAAACGCAGCGTGTCGACCCCGCGCCGCGCGATCTCTTCGATCGGCAGGCATGCCTCGAACCACTTTGTGTCTTCAAAGCGTTTTAGCGGGACGGACCTGGCATTAACCAGCGCATCAAAAAATACGGCGTACTCATCGGGCGACATGGGGCAGTTGATGTAATCGTCGCCGCCTTTTCCGTACCGCGCCGCCTTGAATGCGATGGACATGTCAATAGAATCAGCTGCCACTATCGGTGCGATGGCATCGTAAAAATAAAGCTGATCGTCGCCGGTAAACCGCATGATCTCGGCCGTCAACGCGTCAGACGTCAGCGGGCCGGTGGCAACGATCGTGACCGGATGGTGAGTATCCGGCTGGTCTGTCGGTATTTCCGTGACCTCCTTCCGAACGACCTCTATCCGCGGATGCGCCTCGATCCGATCGGTGATTAGCTCGGCAAACTTAATACGATCGACCGACAGGGCCGCTCCGGCCGGGACACGCGTGTCCATCGCCGCGTCCATCACCATCGAACCTCCGCGGCGCAGTTCTTCCTTTAAAAGATACGGCGCGCTGCCCGGTTCGTCGGTTTTGAGTGAATTCGAGCAGACGATCTCTGCCAGCTTGTCGGTCCGATGGGCGGGGGTTTGCGTCAGGGGCCTCATCTCATACAGCCGCACCCACGCGCCCATCTCGGCCGCCTGCCAAGCGGCCTCGACGCCAGCCAGCCCGCCACCAAGAACATTGACTATTTCCACCGAGGTATTATAACTAACCGCCGGCCATTATCAGCTATCCGCTTTTAGCCGCCAGCTATTTCGAAAAAAGATAGGTATTTCACGAAATAGCTGATAACTGAGAGCTGATAGCTAATAACTGAAAGCCAGGCCATTTTAGACTCGTCATTTCGAGCGAAAATTGGCGATGAGTTTTCTAATGTTGGCCGCCTCCGGATTATCGGGCGTGGCTTTGAGGAAAAGCTCCAGCTCGTCGGCAGCTTTGCCGTACTGGTTGAGATTATGGGCGTAGAGGAGGGCTAGGTTCCAGTGGATGTCGGGCGTGCGACCTTTGTCCAACTGCTTGGCCCGCACAAATGATTTTTCCGCATCGTGGTATTTTTTCAGGCGCCGCTGCGAAAGTCCCGTAACAAAATAGACCTCGGCGGCATTCTTATCGATCTCGGCCGCTTTGCCTGCTGCATCGATCGATTCAGCGAAATTCTCTGTCGCAAAATTTGCATAGCTCAGCCCGTACCACCCGTTAAAGCTTCGCGAATTCGTCTCGACGGCGGCGGCGAATGTCTTTCGGGCCTCGGAGTATTTTTTTGCCTTCATATACTCGACGCCGAGCCGCTCGAGCGCGGCAAAATATGTCGGAAAGATCGCGACGGCTTTCTCGAGCTGCTGTATGGCCGCCGGTGTCCGCTGGGCATCAAAATCGGCGAGTGCCGCTTGGTAAAGCCTTCGCGCCTCGTCGGGTACCTCCTGTGAAAAGACGACGGCGCCCGCGGCCGTCCCTTTGTCGGGCCGCCGCGGTCGCAGTTGGACCTCGACCTGCGCCGTCTCGTACCCGCCGCCTGCACCGCCGCCCACCTCTACCTGCTGGATCTGTTCGTCAAAGTCCGAGCCCGGCAGCGTGGCCCTTATCTCAAACCGTCCGACACCGAGATTGTTAAATACGAAACGGCCCGAATTGTCGGTTTCCGCCCGCCTGGACGTAATACTGGCCGCATCGCGAAGCTCGACCCGCACCCGCGCAACTGGTTTCCGGTCGGGCCCAAAAACGTAGCCGATGATCGCGCTGCGGCCCTGCGCAGCGGTCGAGATCGGCACAGCGATGAAGCCGGCAGCCGAAAGGAGGATTGCACACACGACGCGTATAAACATTTACTACCTGGCCGATTTCCACCCGATGATATGCCCCGTGCCTCGGGCATGTCAAGAATTTATGGATGCATTCGCGCGCCAATTCGATCTCGCTCGCGGCGAGACGTCTGTCCTCGTCATGAGCGCTCTGCTATTTGTCGTCGCCGGACAGGAAACTTTTTCGCTTTTTGTGCGTCTTATGTCTGTAAAGCAAAATAAAATCGCTTTCTGCGGGGTTTTATCTATTGTGGAAGGAAGACGTCAATCGCTTCGGCGGCAATCGTGCTCGCCGCTTGCCGCGCTTTCGCTTGCCCAGCTTCTAGTTTTTTGTTGACAGGAGGTTAAATAATGTACAGAACTGCTGTAGCCCTTGCCCTTTTTCTGCTCGCGGGACTCCCGGCCTTCAGCCAATCGCCACCGCCACCACCGCCGCCGGCTAATGACGAAGTCATAAAGGTCACGACCGATCTCGTGACGACGCCCGTCTCGGTGCTGGATCGCAACGGGCGGTTTATCGCCGGCCTCAAACAAAAGGATTTTAAGATCTTCGAGAATGGCGTACCGCAAAAGATAACGCTGTTCCAGTCTGAGGAACAGCCTTTTACGGTTGTGCTGCTCATCGACATCAGCCCGTCGACCAAGTACAAAATGGACGAGATCCATTTCGCCGCGGTGACGTTCGTTAATCAACTTCGTCCGATGGATAAGGTAATGGTCGTCGCCTTTGATCAGCGCGTCCGGGTACTTACCGAGGAACCGACCAGCGAGAAGGCAAAGCTTTATGCGGCCATATACAAGGCTGCGGTCGGCGGCGGCACTAGCCTGTACGATGCTGTAAATTGGGTGACCGACCTCGACATGATCAAGGTGCCTGGCCGCAAAGCCGTGGTGCTCTTTACCGACGGCGTTGACACGACCTCGCGCGTCGCGAGCTTTGAAAGTACGCTCAACAGCGTCCAGGAGGTCGATGCCCTTATGTACCCGATCCGGTACGACACGATGCAGGCCGGCGGCGTCGTTTCGACGGCAACCGGAGCACCCACCCAGCTGCCAAGCGACATTGCGGCGATGATGGCTGCCAGGGGGATCGCCATTGACCCGCGTGCATTTAGAGCTATGGGCCGCGGTTCGAGCCCCGCCGAATATGCCCGCGGCAAGAGCTATCTCGAAAAACTCGCCGAAAATAGCGGCGGCCGCATATTCGAGGCCACCGACATTAAGAATCTCGAAGAGGCCTTCGCCGGCGTCGCCGAAGAGCTCCGTCGCCAATACTCGATCGGCTACTACCCCGAACAGGAAGGCCAGCCCGGCGAGCGCCGCTCGGTAAAGATCCGGGTTACACGCCCGAACGTGGTTGTGCGAGCGAAATCGGGCTACATAATCCGTCAGCCGCAGAGCTGGCAGTCGAAGGGTCCGAAGAAAGGCCTGTGGGCCATGAGGTAGAGCCGGACGATCAAGAAGCGAAGGCCGGTCGCATCTCGGCGCGCCGACCAGAACTATCTGCCTGCCTTCGCTCGATTCGGATTTTGTGTCTCCCCGCTGAGCTCGGCGGGTTCCCGGTCCTCGTTGGTGCCCATGTTCAGCTCGGGATGATTCCGCGTAGCCTGCAGCACCTCTGAGCGTTTGTCGAGTTCGACCTCGCGGCCCGGCGTTGGGCTCTGCTTCTTGCCCTCGCCGGTCGGCGGCTGGTTCTTTTTGTTTTTGTTGGTATTTGGGATGTATGAAAGATCGCATTGACCGGTGTCACGATTCTGTTCAATCGCATACATTCCAACTGCTTCTGTGATTTTAGCCACCGACAACTTCGAATCGCGGATCAAGCGGATTTTCGCGGATATGAATAGTTATATCCGTTTCTTTCCGCCTGATCCGCTTAACCCGCGTTCAAAAGTTTCTCGAATATGAAACTCCCTGCATTACCGGAAAGCGACATTCGCCTTCCGTTTCGCCGAATAGACGCGTGCCATTGCACGGCAGTTTTCGAAAACTCTTGATGTGACGACACCGGCTGTCGGCTCGTCAATGGTAGCGGCCACCCGGGCCGCTTTGATGAGCCAGCCTTGCGCCGCCGCGGCTGTATGCCTCGCCGGCCGTGTTCGGGACATTGTTCGATTTGAGGATCGAAAAGCCCGCGGCCTGGCCGACCTCGCCGTTTTGCAGGCGACGCTCGCCCGGCATCGTGCCGGATTTAACAAACCGCTCGTCCTTGAGCATCAGCCCGTGAAACCAGGCCGGCACGATGACAAACCGGCCCTCGGGTGGCACGTTGGCCTCGTCCAGTTTCACGCCGAGGTCGACCAGGAATTCATACGCGTCGTCCTTTGTAGGCACCTCGGGCGTCGCCTCCGACCCGATCGTGTTGCCCACCGGCACGGCCGCCTCCATAATGCCGGCCAAAAAAGTGTCGGCCACGTCACGCAGCCCGTAGGCCGAGCGGCGCATCGCCTCGTCCAGCACGTTCACGTTCTGCTGGGCGCGGTCGACGCTGTCGACATAAAAATTGAAATATTTCGCGTTGTCGATGAGCAGCGTCTGCTCGTCGTCGGTCAGCGTTTCCGGATTCGAAATGTCCGTATTTGTCGTGTAATCGTCGATCGTCACGTTGCCGATAGACGCGATCTTGACCGTATTGCCGGCCTTTTTGATCTCGCCCTCGTAATCGCGATTGCACACGTTCGCCTGCCCATAAACAAGCGCTTTATCAAGAGCAGCAAGCAGCCTCGCCGCCCAAACTGTCGGTATAAAATCTAATGCCATTTGTTCTCCTTTCTTTGTAAGAGTGACGCCTTCAGGCTTTCCTCTTTGAATAAGAGTGACGCCTTCGGGCGTTCCTCTGTTGTTGAATGATCGGCCGGCGTTGAACGCGTAAACGCGTCACTCCTACGCGTTCGCCAAAACCCTCCGCACATCCGCCCAATCGAGGGCCGCTATCTCCTCCGTCTTCATTTTCGACAGCGCCTCGCGCGTCAGCCGCGGCTGTGCGCTTTGGCCGGCTGCCCCGTCGATAGACGATACCGCCGTAAAGCGCCCGAATTGCTCGGGGTAGAGAGTGCGTACCCTTTCGACCAGCGCCGCCGCGTTCACGACCTCGCCATCGTCGCCAAATTGCAGATCGCCCTTGACCGCCTCAAATAGCAGCTCCGGCGACCTCGCCCCGGTCCGCTCAAGCTCGCCCGTTATCTGCCGGTGAGCCCGCGTGAACCGTATCTGTGTCTTGAGTTGCTCGTTTTCGATGCGAAGAGCGTCGAGGTCATTGTCAGTACCGGAAGCCATAGCGACCGGGGCTGGCTCATCAGCAGCCTCCCCATCTACTTCCGTTTTGGGTGCCGACCCCGCTGCAGCGTCGTCCGCCTCAAAAGGCAGTTCCAATTGTTCTGTTGTATTTGTTTGTGTTTTCATTTTTAATCAATTGCCTCCAGCTTCGGCTGCAGGTCGAAAGCCCAAAAAGAACCGGGCTTGAGCCCAATTGGGTGTCGGTCATCCGACCATGGTCCCAACATCCGCCGCCCCATACCCAGCCTCGAGGAGCGCCTGCTCGACGGGCAGCCCGATCTGCTTTTTCAAGAGAATGTTCTCCAGCACCTCACGGTCCGACATCGGGGCCGGGTCCTCCCATTCGGTGATGAGCGAAATGCCTGGACGATGTCCTTCGATCAACAATGCGAACGCCATTACATCGGACCAGACCTGGCCGAAATTGTCCTGCCGGTCGCGCACCTTTGCGAGGAAACGCGTCTCGGCCTTTTTCAACGATTCTCCGCTCGGAAAATCGCCCGCTGTCTGCAAAAAGTAATGCAGCGGCGTCCCCGTCACCGAAGCCATGTCGATGCGAAAGCTGTCCTTTACCTTTAAGAACTGCTCCAGCTCGGCCGCGTCAAAATCGCCAAACCGTGCCTCGGGGTTATCGGCGATCCACAGATGATCGATCCCGGCCGTAAACGGCGCAACCGCCTTGCCCTGGTTGTCGTAATCGATCTCTATCCCCGCCGCCCAACGCTGCCTGTAGGCCGAAAACTCCATCGCCACCAGCATATCCAGCACCGATTTGTTTAACCCGTCCTGCACGGGAAGCGCTGCCTCGAGCTCCGAGCGTCCCAGCGATCCCAGGTCGGCGTTGTTGGCAAAATGAAACACCGGAACGATTCCGAAAGGGTTGGGGATGACCGCCGGGAACGCAGGCGCCCTCGCCTGCAAGCGGCCCCCGGACGCTGACAGACCATCACCTTCACTCAAGTCGGATGTAACCTCGGCGCCATCACGCCGCAAAAACCGCGGCGTTGCAGGCGGGGGCGCCTGCGCTCCAGTCGAACGCGCTCCGATCGGCACGAACTCTTTCGCTTCGGGCAGCCCACTCTCAACCGGCTTCTTCGAAATGTACTTCTCGATCCGATCCGGATAGAGCAGGTTCAGCCGGATATGCTTGTCCTCTGCCCGCCAGGTCTTGGCGGCCCACAAAATGCGGCCCGGATGATCCTCGTCCCTCGCTACCGTCATATTCGCCGCCCGGTTCGGGTGGATCACCGCCTGCCCATTCTCATCCGGCCAAACGATCGCGTATGCATCGCCGCATCTCAACGCTTCCTTATGTATCTCGCCCCCCCGCGTCCCCATTCGGTTCCGATGCCAGACCTTTCGAGTTGCAGAGTTAACAGAGTCCACAGAGTTGACAGAGTTGGCAGAGTTAGCAGAGTCAACTGAAGTGATAGAGCTAGAGCGTGAAGGGCTTCTAACTCTGGAACTCTGCAACTTTGCAACTCTGTAACTGTCAACGGAGAATCCGTTGACCCTCAGCTTGTCCCTCACCGCGTCACAAATGACCGGACACAAATTCAGGGCAAACTCGCGAAACAGTGTTCCGAACGCGTTTTGAAACTTCTCGGTCGCAAACGCCAGGTCATGATCGCCGTTGTAATACCGCTCGTACTTTTCGTAACGTGTCTCGCTGACGCGTAGACTGGATATTGCTTTTTCGATTTGTTTGTTCATATTTAATGTTTGGAGTTCCAACTTCAGGGACATGTCAGAACCGGGAGCGGTAGCGACTGGGTTCTTCGAGCCCGGCCGATCACGATCTATGACGAATGTGCAGCTGCTCGTGTTGGGAGCCCGGTCGCTATGGCTCTCGGTTCTGACTTCGCCCGGACCTTCGAAAATGCATCTGCAGCAAAACATCGACCGTCTTGCCGAGCGTAAAAAAGATTATCGGCAGCACGATCGCCGAAATGACCGTAATGAGCTCTCGCGTTTCGATAGCCGCAAATACGGACGAAATGGAGCTGATCCAGGCAATGAGAATGTTTTTTGTGTCGTTCATAAGTTGTCAGTTGTCGGTGGTCAGTTGTCAGACCCGATGCACAAGGCGCCCATGTAAGTAAAGGCGGAACACTCAAGCCGGCTTTACTCCCGCGTGCGCGTTTGCATCGTTTGCTCCCGGATCTTGCCGAGCACGATCTGTCTGTACAGGTAAAGGATCGCGAACGCCGCCGCGATCACGGCGACGACGATCCAGACCGACCTGGGCAGGCCGACGATGAATCCAAAGACGGCCCATGCGGCCTGCCAGACGGTGCCCACGATGGTCGTCCATAGGGACTTCGCCGCGTCGCGCCGCGCGGTGACGGCGGATATGACGCCGTCGACGCGGTCAAATTTACTGGCGGCCGATGCCACTGCCACGCCGGCCGACTCGAGAAAGTCTGTCTCGTGCGGCTTCTCAGCGGAAGGCGCGGGCGTTTCCGTTGCGGCGGTCTCATCCAGTGAAACGCCTGCGGCGGTACCGCCCGCGTTTATGGGGCCGACTGAGGATGGCTGGCCATTGGCCGGCGTGATGGGAGCGCTTGGAGAGATCGTACAGAGCGCGAATTCACTCGGGCCGCGTAATACCGCGTCGGTCAGACGAATGCCGTGGACATTCAGCGGAAGCCTGAGCTCCCAGTTGCCGATCGCGATCTGGCCCAAAAAGAACCGCGTCCTGTAATTCGTCGCCCGAAGCCGCGGAAGATGCGTAAGCCAAAGGTGCCGCCGCCGCACATACTCCGTGATCCAGGCTTTTTCTGTAAGAGTGGCGTCTTTAGACGCTTTCCGGATAACGCCTAAAGGCGTCACTCTTGCAGCGATCCGCTCCCACGACCCGTGCGTCACCGAGTCATAAACCACGGCGAGCGACAGGGGCAGGGCAAACCCACGCGAACGGCATATATCGAGCGCCGGGCGCAGATATCGCTCGAACGCGACCGCGGTCTGCGCCGTCCTCATCTCTGGCGTCGACGCGGCAGCCTTCAGCGCCCTTTTGAATGCCGCGTCCGAGGCAAGTCGGTCGATCGCCGGCCGGGAGGTGCTCTTTAGCAGCGGCATTGCCGCGGCCAGGACATTACGTCCGGCAAGCGCCCCGGTTGCCAGGTACCTCTCGACGACCTCGCGAAGCGACCCGGACCGGTGCGTAAATTGATTGATGCCATATGAAACGCCCGCTCCGTCATCGAGAACCACACACGCCGAGTAATCGCCAAACGGGCGCGAGGTCTCAAAAATATGCACCATCGCCATCGCTTTTAACTTGTCGATCTCCGTCATTGTCATAAGTTGATAAGTTCCGGGTTCGGGGTTATTTCTTCTTTGTGCGCGCTTTGTGTCCACCGTTTGTGCCCTTTGTGTTAAGTCCCTTTTTCAACACAAAGAACACAAAGGGAAGACACCGGAGTACACAAAGCACTTTACAAAGGTCTAGTTGTAGTATAATATCAAACGGTCGGACGATCTTGGGCGAAGCCGATTATCAAGATTTATTTCGCCGCTTACATCTCGCCCGACCATGATAGCCTAGATGAATCGCGCAAAAAATGAAATGCCAACTGTCACGATTCGACGTATCTGGCCGAAGTGTCTTAACTCTCTCGATATGGGCCAACTGTCACGCTTCGTAGCGGTTGTCACGCTCAGACCCTTGTCCGCGCTGCATGGCGCGCCTCAAAAACCAATTACTAAACCACACTACACACATGAATACCACGCAACACTTATTGGATTTGTCGCCGCGCCCGATTCTCCGCCTGGCCGAGATCGAGCGGCTCATTCGTAAACATCGCATTATCATCCCGACGCCCTCGCGCCGCTGCCTCATACGCCTATGCGAGGACGGCACATTCGAGACAGCCGGTAACGCGCCGAGCAAACTGGGCTGGCTCGTCTATGAGGATTCATTCCTCGGCTGGGTCCGCTCACTTGCTGGAAAGAGCAACTAGTGCGCAGGCCCGCGCGTAAGCAAGGGCGATACCTCCAAGCTGAGTGTTTCGCCCTTACTTACGCGCAGCGCCCGCGCGCCGCTTCAGAGTCGCACGATCGCCGGTGGGAGCACACGCCCTGTGGCAGACCGAAACGGCTTGACAGATCGATCCTCTGTGACCTGTACGAGGGGCGAATTGCCTTGACAACAGTCCAGACGAGCCTATAATCAGACAATCAATCAAAATTGGTAAATTGGCAATCGCGAACATGGCGCTCCGCCCCACTAAAGCCTGATCCGCGAGCTGAAAGTCATTCGATTTACATCCGTCCAGGAGAAAAGCATGTCTAACCGTCGTCGCCCTAGTTTCGCCGCCGTCCGAGTTTTTGCGTTCATCGCCATCACCGCCATCGCTTTCATAACCGTAACCGCCGCAACGAACGCTGCGGGTTTTTCGTTTATTGGGTCAGTGAAGGCGTTCCTCGGCTATGAGACCGTGGGGATAACTCAGGCGCTTGAAAATGAGACTAGTGAACCCGACAGCGCTATAGCGACCAGGCCGACCTCATTGCCCGTCGAGGGCTTCTTCCTCACCAGCACAAACAGCACGACCGGCTTTGTCCCGCAGATCGTCACCACCCTCGGGACGCCCATCACGCAGAACTTCGACACGCTCCCGGCCAGCGGGAGCGCGACCTTCGTCAACGACTCGACGCTCCCCGGTTGGTATCAGGCGCGCACCGGCACCGGCAATACGATTGTTGCCGATAACGGCGGAAGCAACGCCGGCAATTTATACAGCTACGGTTGCACTAGTGCCGTCGCCCCTTGTAACGTCAGCCCCAACGCCATTACTGACCGGGCGCTCGGTTCGCTCGGCTCCGGCAACGCCGCCATCGGCAACCTCTTCTGGGGCATCGAGCTGACGAATAACACCGGCTCGACCATCACCCGGCTCGACATCTCGTACACGGGCGAGCAGTGGCGCAACAGCGCCGCGGCGGCGCAGACGATCTCGTTCTCTTACCTCATCGGGTCGCCCACCGTAAGCGGGACTCTGGCGGAGTTTCAGTCGGCGGGCGTCGCCGTCCCGCAGCTCGATTTCACGAGCCCCGTAACGGGCGGCACGGCGGGCGCGCTCAACGGCAACCTCGCCGCCAACCGCGTCACGCGGACACACTCGATCACCGGCCTGAACATCCCCAACGGGACGGAGGTCATGCTCCGCTGGTCTGACCCCGACCACACGGGCGCCGACCACGGCCTCTCGATTGACGACTTCTCCGTCACGGCAAACGGCGCGGGGCCGCCGGCCAACACCCTCTCAATCAACGACGTGTCGCAGAACGAGGGCAGC
>DATLNN010000238.1:0-7797 GCA_035536695.1 Pyrinomonadaceae bacterium
CTCCGCGGCCGTCGTCGTCTTTCCCCAGATGAATCCGGCCGACGCATGGGACCCCGTAAAGCTTGTCGGCCAATTTTCGCAGCCGATCGTTGTCGCGATCTCGATGTTCACGGTCGTGGTGGCAACCCTTTCAGTCAACATTGCCGCCAACGTTGTCTCGCCCGCCAACGATTTCGCGAACGCCTTTCCCAAACTCATCTCCTTCCGTACTGGCGGCCTGATCACCGGCATTATCGGGATACTGATGCAGCCATGGAAATTGCTTGCGGACCCGTCGGGCTACATCTTCGGATGGCTAATTGGATATTCAGGAGGGCTGGGCTCGATAGCGGGTGTTTTGATCGCCGACTACTGGCTGATTAGGCGAAAAGAACTTATTCTTGCCGACCTGTATCGAGCGCGGGGTATTTATGGGGGCTGGAATTGGCGTGCGGTCGTCGCAACGCTTCTGGGTTGCTTTTTTGCGTGGATAGGGTTGATAATTCCAAGTCTCAGCGTGCTTTACGATTACGCATGGTTCGTCGGATTTGGCGTCGCCTTTGCTGTTCATTGGGCGTTGATGAAGTTTATGCCGCCGGCTGAAGTTCTTCCGGATGGCGAGGAGGTGGTGTGATGTCAACAGCCGCTGCAAAAATGAAGTACCCCAGAATTAAGAATTATTACAACGGCGAGTTCGTCGACAGCTTGTCGCATGGCGACCTCGATGTAACATCCCCCATCGACGGCAACCTGCTGTCAAGTGTGCCGATGTCGTCGGTCGACGAGTTGAACGCCGCGGTCGCATCGGCAAAAGCCGCTTTTGCGGGCTGGAGCCATACACCGATCAAGGAACGCGTTCAGGTATTTTTTCGGTACCGGTATCTTCTCGAAAAGAATTTCGACGACCTGACCGCGCTCGTGTCCGAGGAGAACGGCAAGACCTGGGATGAGGCCAAGGCGGAGGTCGAAAAATCCATCGAGCTGACAGAGTTTGCCTGCTCGATGCCGCAGCTCGTGTCGGGCGAGATACTTGAGGTTTCAAAGGGTGTAGAGTGCCGGACGGAGCACTTCCCGCTCGGGGTGGTCGCGTCGATCGTACCGTTCAATTTCCCTCTTATGGTGCCGAATTGGACCATGCCCAATTCCCTAGTGCTCGGCAACACGATGATCATGAAGCCCAGCGAGCTGGTGCCGATCTCGTGCCAGCGAATGGCCGAGCTGCTAAAGGAAGCCGGGCTGCCTGATGGCGTCTTCAACGTCGTTAATGGCGGACGCGAGATCGTCGAGGGGATCTGCGACCACAAGGATATCGAGGCCGTCAGCTTTGTCGGCTCGACCGCGGTCGCCAAGCTTGTCTACCAGCGAAGCACTAATGCCCTCAAACGTTGTGTCGCCCTCGGCGGGGCGAAGAACCACCTGTTTGTTCTGCCCGACGCCAACCCGACAATGACCGCTACCAATGTGACGGCCTCGATGTCGGGCTGCGCGGGTCAACGCTGCATGGCGGCTTCGGCGATGCTCGCAGTCGGAAATGTCGACGCGATCGTCGACCAGATCGTCGTAGAAGCTAAGAAAGTAGTACCGGGCAAAAACCTAGGTGCGGTTATATCGCCCGCCGCTAAGGAACGCATCGAGCGATTCATCGCCGAAGCTGAGCGAGACGGGGCCAAAGTGCTCGTTGACGGACGAGGAGCCACCGTCGAAGGCAAAGAAAATGGCACATACGTTGGCCCGACCGTCATCGACCACGTAACCCCT
The DNA here is from genome assembly GCA_035536695.1 of Pyrinomonadaceae bacterium. GTDB lineage: Bacteria > Acidobacteriota > Blastocatellia > Pyrinomonadales > Pyrinomonadaceae > OLB17. The sequence goes on from DATLNN010000238.1 coordinate 1,738, forward strand.
GAAATGTCGGTGGCAACCGAAGAGATCTTCGGCCCGGTCATCTCCATCATTCGTACCGAAACCATTGACGAGGCCATCAAGATCGAAAACGCCAATCCATATGGCAATGCGGCATCGGTCTTTACGCAAAGCGGCGGCATGGCGCGCTACATAATGGAGCATGCGTCCGCGGGGATGATCGGTGTGAACATCGGCGTGCCCGTGCCTCGCGAGCCGTTCTCGTTTGGCGGGTGGAACGAGTCGCGATTCGGCGCGAACGATATTACCGGCAAGAGCTCTATAGAGTTCTGGACCAAGCTGAAGAAGACGACGACGAAATGGAATCCCGAGGCGGGTGTTAACTGGATGACTTAGAACATCGAGCGGGTCATCCCACCGCTGCGCAAGCCCGCACGTAAGTTAAGGGCAAAACACCCATTTTGAATGAATCGCCCTTGCTTACGCGCGGGCTTGTGCAAGAGAACTATGGCAAGAATTGTGAAGGGCGGGCTCATTCAAGCCCACAACCAAAAGGAATCGGACGCTCCGATAGAAGAGATCAGAAAAGCGAACATCGACTATCAGATGAAGTTCGTCGAGCAAGCCGCGGAGCAGGGCGTGCAGGTTTTGTGTTTCCAGGAGATTTTCACGACGCCGTATTTTTGCGCGGAGCAGACGACCCGGTGGTACGAGGCAGTTGAGAAAATACCCGATGGGCCGACGGTGCAGTTGATGCAGGACGTGGCAAAACAGCACGGGATGGTCATGATCGTACCGATCTATGAGGAAGAGCAGACCGGCGTTTATTACAATTCCGCTGCCGTCATCGACGCAGACGGCAAGTATCTCGGCAAATATCGCAAGACCCATATACCGCATGTCAATCCGGGATTTTGGGAAAAATTTTATTTTCGTCCGGGCAATCTCGGCTACCCGGTATTTGATACCGCAGTTGGCAAGGTCGGCGTCTATATCTGCTACGACCGGCACTTTCCAGAGGGGGCCAGGTGCCTGGGCCTGAACGGAGCAGAGATCATCTTTAATCCATCGGCAACCGTAGCAGGTCTGAGTGAATATCTCTGGAAGCTCGAACAGCCCGCTCACGCCGTCGCGAACGGATATTTTGTGGGCGCGATCAACCGTGTCGGCATGGAGGCTCCGTGGAACATCGGCGAGTTTTACGGCCAGAGCTATTTCTGCGACCCTCGCGGAAGGATCCTCGCTGAGGGCTCTCGCGATCAGGACGAGCTGGTCGTCGCCAATCTCGATATGGACATGATCCGCGAGGTCCGCAACACGTGGCAGTTCTTCCGCGACCGCCGGCCCGACGCGTACGAGCAGATCGTCGCGGCCTAGAAGGAAAAACAACGCCGGCTGCCGTTCCTCCAAGTGTGGTGTCTACGGTTTCAACGTGATCTACAGCACTGATATGAAAGCTCGACTAGTTGTAATATTGGCTCTAATCGCCACTGTGGCCATTACCGCCGCCGCCCAGACGAATTCTGAATCCACAAAGCGCTTGGTCTGGGAATTGGGCAGCAACATCAGCCTTTCGGGCGCTTTGCATGCGCAGGGTGCGAGCAAGCCATTGGTCGATCGCCGTTTCGCTGCCGCGCGCAAGGCCGCGACCTCACTAGGGCTTACGATCCCCGATCTCCCGCCAGTCGCGGGCGACAGGGTCAAAGATTCCGCGCTGATGCTGCAATATATCCTGGCCCGAACAGGAAACCCCATCGGCGACATCCTCCAGAAAAACCTCGGTACCGAACACGTCGCGATCTTCGAGATCGCTTTGAAGTCCAACATCTTGCTGATAATGTACGGGCCGGGCGAGAGTACGACAACGACCATCGCGAACGTGATTCGCACACGACGCGAAAGGACGAACTTGCCCAATGCGATGACAGACAAGCTGCTGCAGCTGATCGCTGCGCAGGCTCCTTACGACGACGTCAAGGCGGAATTGCTGAACGTGCACGAGTTTGCACCGCCGTTTATCGCTGTGCTGGAATATAACGAAAACGGCGAAAAGTTTTATGCTGCTAAGGATTATGCCGCGTCGGCCGCTTCGTTTACCAGGGCGATCACTATCGATCCGACCGGACCCGAATATTATTTTGGACGTGCACGCGCGTATATGCAGCTGAATAAGCACAACGAGGCGGTCGCCGATTACACTAAGGTCATCGCCCTGAAAGGGAGCTCCGCCTCGGTCGCGCGCAACCTGCCTCTGGTCTATCACAATCGCGGCCTTGCTTACGGCTTGACCTCTCGAGGAGCTCTCGCCATCGCCGATCTGACAAATGCGATCAAACTTAAACCTGATTATGCTTCGGCATTCAAGGTCAGAGGTCTAATTTATCGACAGATGGGCAACGCAAAATTGGCGAGTTCTGATCTTGAAAAAGCCGAGTCGCTACAACCGGGAATAACAAAGTAAAGGAGAACAGGTGTGAGGATGATCTACATTTATAAGAATAACGCGAGACTGGGTCCGTACGAGGAAGAGGTCGTCCTGGACAAGGTCAGGGTCGGCGATCTCTCGCCGGATGACATGGCGGTACGCCACGGCGAATCGGAGTGGAAGCCCCTTCGCGTGGTCCTCCCTGCCTCTGCCGCAGGGGGCGCAATGCCCGCGTCATCCCAACCGGCGCCGGCCGCCAAGCCGAGCCTGGCAGGCGAGCCTCAATCCCGAAACACACTCATCCCGAAAGCCCTTTTCGGACTTTGCTTTCTGGGTGCATTGCTTTTTTTCGCCATATCGGCCTACTTCCTCTACAGCTATTGGGGCAGCTCGGGCAACCTGATGTCGGACCTCTCGCGCGTGTCCTATCGAGTGCTATTCCGCAACGCGGTGATCGGGACATTTGTCGGGGGATTCTTTACGCTGCTCGCGCTCCTTTTGACGTTCAAGAGCCGGCTCATTCAGTCCAATGGTCTGCGTTTGGCCATCCGGGTCCTATCCGTACTGTTACTGCTCGCCGGGCTCGGAAATTTCCTGATCGGTGCCGGCAGTTATCTGACATACTCCGCGCCGTCGACAACTTCGGCAAAGGAAACCAACGAGCTCTTAAAAGCGCTGGAAGACGGCCAGGCGGCTGTCGGGCCGTATGAGATGGCGGTGATCCTGATGCCTATCGGCGCTGGCCTGTTCCTTCTCGGCGTGTCAGGGCTTTTGATGACAAAACGCCCGAGTGAGTAAACGCCACTGCCGCTTCTAAAAATCATATGTCGGAGAATTATTGCAGCCCACTTGACATCACACAGATCGAGCGGAACTTTGCCGAGATCAACCCCGCAATGACCGCTGCGGAGGCCATCACAGAGGCGAACCGATGCCTTTATTGTTACGATGCGCCTTGCATGCACGCATGTCCGACGCACATCGACGTGCCGTCATTTATTAAGAAGATCGCTACCGGCAATTTGCTGGGTTCTGCTCGCGTAATATTTGACGCCAATCCTATCGGGGCGACATGCGCCCGCGTTTGCCCCGTCGAAGTCCTGTGCGAAGGCGCCTGCGTCGAGAAGACGCTCCTGAAAAAACCGATCGAGATTGGCCGCCTTCAGCGCCATGCGACCGATTACGCTATGGAAAACGGCCGCCAGATCTACGCGAAAGGCCCATTCAAAGGTAAATCCGTCGCCGTTGTCGGCTCCGGCCCGGCGGGGCTTTCGTGCGCGACCTATCTCGCCCGTCTTGGCTACAACGTCACGGTCTACGAACGAAAACCGCTGGCGGGCGGCCTCGATACTTATGGCATGGCCGAATATAAAATGCCTCAGGCCGTAAGTCTGAGCGAAGTAGACCATATAAAGAAAATAGGTGTGGAGTTTATGCTGGATACGGCGGTCACAGGCAGCGAGGCGGAGGCTACGGCTGTAGCGACCGGGTCGTCTGTAAAGTTTTCAGCCCTTGAGCAACAGTATGACGCCATCTTCCTCGGCGTCGGCCTGGGAGCCACGAACAAATTGAACATTCCGGGCGAGGACCTCGACGGTGTCTACGATGCGCTCGCCTTTATCGAGAAGATAAAAACACGCGATTGGAAGTCGGTTCCACTAGGCAAAACTGTGGCCGTGATAGGCGCGGGCAATACCGCCATCGATGCCGTAACCCAGGCAAAGCGCCTCGGTGCGGAACGCGTCATACTCGTCTACCGCCGAGCTGAGAAGGATGCGTCCGCCTACGATTACGAACTCGAGCTTGCAAAAAAAGACGGCGTCGAATTCGTGTGGCAGGCGGCTCCGATCGGTATTCTTTCCGATTCGGCAAACAAGCATGTTACGGGCCTGCAATGCGAGAAAACGGATGGCTCGCTCATACTTTTCGATATCGCTTGCGACATGGTTATCAAAGCGGTCGGCCAGCAAAAAATGCGTGGGTTCTTCGAATCCGTGGCGGGTGTCGCGATGGACGAAAAGGGCAGGGTCGTCGTCAACGACCTGATGCAGACATCGAATCCAAAGATATTTGCCGGCGGCGACTGTGCCAACGGCGGTGCGGAGGCGGTCGACGCCGCGCAGATGGGCAAGTGGGCCGCGCAGGGCATTCATCAAACGCTGACGGGCGAGGTCGTTCAATTTGCCGGTTCCATCGTGCCCCAAATGCCCGAAAAGACGATTTCTCATCACTAATTATGGAAGGCTCAAAGTCAACAGACCGACCGACGGTTCCGCCCCAGGGGATACTTATGCACTTGGCAAGTGGGGCCATGGTCACGCAGGCTCTTGGCGTTGCAGCCAAACTCGGTATCGCCGACCAGCTTGCCGATGGAGAGCACGAGATCGAGCAGATAGCGGCCGACGCTGGCGCGCACGCTCCGTCGATTTATCGCATTATGCGAAGCCTTGCCTCAATGGGTGTATTTACTGAAACGAGGCCTCGAGTGTTTGCCAACACACCGCTTTCCGAAGCCCTCATTTCTGACATCCCGGGATCCATGCGCAACACGATGATCTTTATGGCTGAACCGTGGCATTACAACGTATGGGGCAACATGCTGCACAGCGCCCAGACCGGTGAAACCGCTTGGAAGGCGACCTATGAGGAAGAGGTTTTCGACTGGCTTGCCAGGCATCCCGAAGCCTCGGAAATATTCAACGGCTGCATGACCGAATTGAGCGCCGGTGCCGCTCCTGCTGTCGTTGCCGCCTACGATTTCTCAGGCATTGATACACTGGCCGACATCGCTGGCGGACACGGCTTTTTGCTCTCGCAGATCCTCAGGGCCCATCCTGATGTCAAAGGCATTCTCTTTGACATGGACCATGTCATCGCCGGTGCCAATGAAATGCTCGAGCGTCATGGCGTGGCCGATCGCGTCGAGACGGCAAGCGGAGATTTCTTCACGGCGGTCCCGTCCGCTGATGCCTACATAATGAAACACATCATCCACGATTGGGATGATGAACGCTCGATCAAGATCATGGAGAGCATCCACCGCGCGATGATCGGCGATGGCAAGCTGCTGCTCGTCGAGATGGTCGTTCCCGAAGGCAACGAGCCTCATCCGTCGAAAATGCTCGACCTCGAGATGCTTACTTCGCCCGGCGGCTTGGAACGGACACCGGCGGAATACGCGAGCCTGTTCGAACGTGCGGGTTTCAGGCTTAACCGAATCGTCCCAACAAAGTCTCCGTTTAGCTTGATTGAAGGGGTAAAGCGTGATGGGAGGTGAAGAAATGATTCGAGATCGAATCGCTCTCATATTGGTATGCATCACTTTATGCGCGTTTGCAGCACACGGCCAGTCGACGGAGAAGATCCCAGGTCAGAGCAAGCTGATCGAAGCAAAGATCCCGGCACCTTCGCTTAAGGGGAATTTGTTGGGTGACCCGATCGAACAGCCTATCTCGATCTACCTTCCACCTGGGTACGATCCTTCCTCGACACGCCGATACCCGACTGTTTACCTTCTTCACGGTTTCACCAGCAGCAATAAGAATTGGACCGACGACTCACCATACAGCCATAACGCTCCGAAGATCCTCGATGCGCTCTACAAAGATTCCCGGATCGCGCCGATGATCATTGTTTTTCCGAACGGCCGCAACGCGTTATCTGGAAGCTTTTATCTA
>DATLNN010000239.1:0-3358 GCA_035536695.1 Pyrinomonadaceae bacterium
TGGCCCTGGACGATGTGGCCGCCGAGACGCGTTGTGGGCGTGACCGCGCGTTCGAGGTTGACCTGGGCGCCCGGCCTTAGATGTCCAAGGGTCGTCCTTTCAAGCGTTTCGGGTGAGATGTCAGCCGAAAAGCCCGTGAGCGAGGCGTCGTGAGCGGTCAGGCAGACGCCGTTGACGGCGATCGAGTCGCCATCGGAAATGTCGGAGGTGACAAGCGTGGCGGTGATCGAGATCAGCATTCCGCCCGCGGCTGGGTCGACCGAGACAACGCTCGCGAGCTCTTCGATGATTCCGGTAAACATGGCGTTACTCGGGCGGCGGGCAAGAAAGAGCGGGGGCAGAGCCGCACTTTCTGACCTGCGAATTTTGTCATCTTGTCTCTGGCTTTCTCATGTTGTCTCTAACCTCAGCCAGACGCCCAAGGATGAGTTTAGAACCAGCCCTTTTTGCCGCGGATGTAGGTATTAGAGAACTCCTCATCCGAGCGCGTCAGATAGGTCACGCCTTCGATAATTGCGATAATATTGATGATCAGCGACGGGATGCCGCACAGGAATATCAGGCCGAGCACCCAGACGGTGACCATGATGATCCCCTCGGTGGTATAGCCGAGAATGAATTTATGCACGCCAAATGAGCCGAGCAGGATGGCGCATATGCCGGCGGCGAGCTTCTTGTCGGCACCTGGCGGTTTCTGATCGTAGGCGCCATATGGCTGGATTGGCATGGCAACCTGAGGCAGCATCGAGCCACAATTAGAGCAGCGGCCTGATCCGATGTTTTGCGTTTTACACGCCGGGCACGAGACGTATTGAGTTTGCATGTTAAATAATCCTCGCTTTCGTACGCTGGTAAAGAGTAGAAAGTTCGGCAGCGATCAGAAAGATTATAGCGGCGCGCCGGAAATTGGAAAAGAAGGCTGAACGCTATCATGAAGATTTATTCGCTCGAGTGTTACCGCCGTTCAGCAGCGGGCTTGCCCGCGTTTCGACATAAAAAAATAATCCTCGTATCGCGGTTGGCGGGCAAGCCCGCCGCTTAACGGGTCCGCATTACCTTGCCGAGCTTCTGCATTGGTCGAAGCAACCGAGACGTACTTGGTCCATCAAACATGCTTGCTGCTAAAACAGCATCAGGCCCGGCAAGTTCAGCAGTATCGAATTTTCCGGGCCTAATTGCCGCCACTCGTGGCGGCAATTCTATTAATAAAGGAGTAATCATAGTTATGAACAAATTATTTTTTGTGTTCTCACTCATCGCACTTTCCAGTGTTTTTGCACTCGGGCAGAACGATCATAAGAAGGGTGAGTTTTTTGTAGGATACTCGAACGGCCAGATCGACGCCGGTATCGAAGGTTTTACGTCCGTCGACACCGGGATCGGAAACCGTACCTCTTTCCACGGCTTTAACACGTCGGCGGTATACAACTTTAACCGTTACGTAGGCGTCAAGGGCGACTTCTCGGGTGTTTACAACAGCACTCGCTTTTCCTTTCCAGTCACAACGGGCGCCACAACACAGACTGTCACGTTTGACACGGACAATTCGCTCTACAACGTTCTGGGCGGCATTCAGGTCAAGGACAATGCCGTCGATAAGAAGTTCAAGCCTTTCGCTCACGCCCTGGCCGGCATCGGCCACGCCAAGGTCAAAGTGGGCGGTGTTAACTGCACCACGACGACGGTCATAAATTGCGGCCAGATCCTCAGCGAGAGCGAGACTGGCCTGGCCGCGGCCTTTGGCGGCGGCCTCGACATTCGTCTGAATGACCGGTTCGACCTGCGTGCGTTCCAGGTCGACTACAACCCGATCAAGTTCGACGAAAGCACGACCCACAATTTCCGGTTTGGTATCGGTATTGTGATCAAGTAAGGTACGCCGGCTTAAGCCGGCAAATTGGGAAGGGCGGGACACTCGAAAGTTGAGTGTCCCGCCCTTACTTACCTACGGGCTTTTGCCAATGGGCCTGCGGCTATCGCTGCGTTAATTCCGGCGGCAGCTGTTTGTCGACCTTCGGCCTGTCTTTCAGGTCCGAGAGCTCCCACATTGTGAGAAAGATCGTACGCGTGACCTTTTCCATCTTTTGATAATCGATCTTGTCCGGATGATCGGTCGGCTTGTGGTAATCCTCATGGACGCCGTCGAACCAGAAGGCGATCGGTATGCCGTTCACCGCGTAATGGAAATGATCCGAGCGGAAAAAGAAACGGTTCGTATCCTTAGGATCGTCGTACTTATAGTCGTAGGTCAGTTTAAGGAACGCGTCGTTAGTTCCCTTTGTCACCGCACCCAGGGTCGAGCTCATCATCTCGGAGCCGATGACGTAGATCGCATTCTCGCCCGTCAGATCTTTGTTTGCCGGGTTGGTATCACCCTCCTTCTTGCTGCGGCCGATCATGTCGATATTCAACTGGGCGACCACGTTCTTGATGTCGACCGTGGGGAATTTGTTGAAATACTCGGACCCCCACAGACCTTTCTCTTCGCCAGTATGCCAAACGAGAAGAACGGATCGTTTTGGACGGTTTTTTGCCTTGCCGAGAGCCTCGGCGATTGCGAGAACAGCGACGGTTCCCGAGCCGTCGTCATCCGCGCCGTTCCATATCTTGTCAGGGCCCGGCGCGTTCGGCCGTGTCCCGTCGTGGTCGTAATGGGCACCGACGGCAACCATTTCGGATTTGAGCACGGGGTCGCTGCCTTCCCAAAGTGCGACGACGTTCTGCGTCCACTGCGTGTCCTTTTTCATCGCGACGTTCGCGTTGACAAGCTTCGCTGCGTTCAATGCGGCCGGACTTGCCGCACCGGATAGCGGATTTGCCGATTCGCCGGCGAAGAGAGCACTGGCGAGCTTCGGGGAGACCACGAACACATTCGCGGACGCCGGCGGCGTATGCAGTTTGTCAACGAGCAGCCGTGAGCGAGTAAAGTTTTGCGTTACCATGCTCCAATTTTCGGCGATGAATTTTGACGGCAGCATGATCACGCCAAGCGCACCATTCGCGGAGGCGTAGGTTACAGCGTCGGACCACGCCTTGCCCCGTTCGGCCTGCGGCACATCTGCCGGTGTTACGCCCGCGGGCAGAGGTACGAGATAGCGGTTGGACGGCTGGCCTTCGCCATAGACGGCAATGTATTTGCCTCTGACATCTAGGTCCTTATCCGGATTCAATCCCTTAGACGTGATCATCCAGCCATTACCCGCAAAGACCACAGGGCCTGAAGCGGCGCCCGTCGTATTGCCGGCGACACGGACAATGTCTTCACCATAGGCATACTTCTGACCTCCGATCTCGACCGAAGTGGCGGCCGGGTCAACGGACTCGCGAACTAAAGCCATCTTCTGAAAGAATGATCCGT
>DATLNN010000240.1:0-5118 GCA_035536695.1 Pyrinomonadaceae bacterium
CGAAGTATCGCAGGGCGGTGCTTTACGCCGCCTATCGCTATATTGCAGGTAGCGGTCTGAACGCTCTAGAGCAGAAAGAGTTAGTCGAGCTTTGGAAGGCCGATATCGAGAACAAGGACTTTAACGACAATTCGATCGAGGAGGCCGTGCGGAGTTGGATCGAGAGGCGCAAAGACGTGGCCGGACAGGAGGAGAAGCTTCCCGACATTTACACGGAGCGAGCCTACGGCGGATACGACTTCTTCCCCAACTGCACAAAGAATGCCTTTGAAACGGCGTCCGAGACACTTGCCGACCGTGCCGGAAAGTATGGCCCGACGGACCCAAACATCGGAAACTGGCTCACCGCACAGGACCAGGTTTTTGCAAATTGCTCGAGCGGAAAGCAGACCCCGGCTCCAGCGCCGCCCGGCGCTCCGGAATGGCTGCAGAAGGACCGGGCGTATCAATTGGCGGCAGCCTCGTTCTATTCGCTCGATTACGCGGACGCGAAACGGCGGTTCGCCGAAATAGCCCAGGACAATGTTTCGCCGTGGCAGGAAACAGCAGATTACCTCGTTGCCCGAACGCTGATACGACAAGCTAGCCTAACGAAGGACGCCGCGAAGTCCGCGGGGTACTATGATGCGGCCGAGGACCATCTACGGAAATTCACATCCCGCACCGGCAAGTTCACTGCTTCAGCCGAGCGGTTGACCGGGCTGGTCAAATATCGCCGCCACCCGAAGGAACGCGTTTCCGAACTGGCTCGCCAGCTAACGTTCCATGGCGGCGGTGAGAATTTCCGCCAGGACGTCATCGACTACAACTGGCTGCTCGATAAGTTTGAAAGCGAGGCACTCAACGCCGAACAAAAGCGCAGAGAATCCCAGATAGCTCCAGACCCCACAAAGGCGTTTACCGATCTGCAAAATACGCAGGCAAATGCAGCCCCCCTGCCCGAAAACCGCCCGTTTGACGCAGCAAGCAATACGAACGGTATGAGCTACGGCGTAAAAAAGCAGGATGACGACATCACGATCTACCTGTCGAGCGACGACGCAAAAAACCATTACACCATTTACGTAGGCCGTACTGCCACGGACGAAGAGGCGATCGAAGTGGCCGAGAAGGTAGTTGGTTACCCGCTGACAGCGGAAATGGCAAAGCGCGTACGCGAGAGCCGCAGGAGCGGTTACGTCGAGCAATTCTCGTCTGGCCAGCAGTCCGGATACGAAGGCAGCTATTATGGCGATGAGAAGCTGACGCCGTCGCTCATGCCCGATTTTTTGCGTGACCCGCTTAGCGATTGGCTCTTTACCTATCAGGCCCCGGGAGCGGAGGCGTATCTATACTCGCTCAAACAATTCCGCGAGGGCGGTTCGGAGCTATGGCTGATGACCGCCCTTTCAAAGGCGGACAAGAGTTCCACTCAGCTGGCGCAGCTTCTCGAAGCCGCGACAAACACGAGTCGAACGTCATTCGCATACCCTACGATCGCCTACCATACCGCCCGGATCTGGCTCGAACAGGGCAAGAACGCGGAAGCCCGCAAACTGCTCGACGAGATGATAAATTCCGGCGACGCACTGCCGATCTCGGCACGCAATTCATTTATCGAGCTCAGGCTTAAGCTCGCCGAGACATTGGAGGATTTTCTTAAATATTCACTCAAAAAACCCTTTGCCTTTGATTTCGACGGGCACGTTGGTTCCGTCGAAGAGATCATTGCGGAACAAAAAACCTACTACAATACCGAATGGGACAAGCAGGGCCGTGAAGCCTATGACGCGGAGGTCGAGACGAGGTATACACAGGAAAGGCTGTGGCAGGGTCGGCTGATGTTCGATTCCCCCACCGTCGAGTTGTTCAACCTGCATTTCCCGACCGTGTCACTGCTCGAGGTGATGCGCTCGAAGGCACTGCCGGATTATATGCGCGAACGATTCGCCGTTGCGATCTGGACTCGTGCCTTCTTGATGAACGACATCGATACGATGCTCAAGATCGCTCCGGAGCTCGGCAAGTATCGTCCTGAGTTCGAGGCGCTTCTTTCCAAAATAAAAGAGGCTAAAACACCAGTCGCCCGCGAAAATGCGACGCTCTTTTTCGTACTGAAGAACCCGTTGCTGAGTCCGTATCTTGAAGACGGAATGGGCAAAACGGACAACGAGTCGGGTGATTTTGACTCGAATGACTGGTGGTGTGAGCCCTACGACATGGAATATAGCGATGAAACGCACTCTGAGGTTCCGCGCCGCCTTCCACCCCGCCCGGCATTTCTATCCGCAACGCAGAGTCAAACAGCGCAGACCGAGCGAAAGCGTCTGAAACAGGCGGGCGATGCGCCAGAGTTCCTGGCTGAGAAGGTGTTGGCCTGGGCTAAGCGTTCGCCAAACGATCGCCGCGTTCCGGAAGCTCTCTACATCATGATCGGATCGAACGGTTGGACAAAATACGGCTGCGGGAATAATGAGAAGCTTCAAAAACAAATGACTACGGTCCTCAAGCGCCAATATCCAAACAGCGAATGGACTGCAAAGCTGATCGCAGAAGAAAGGGAAAGCTAGAAGGTTCGCGCTCGATCTCAACAGCCTTTGACTTCACGACGCCTCGTATTGCGAGGTTAAACTTTGCATATGACACCACTCCCTGAGAAAGTTTTGAGTATTGCCGAGGCCGTTTCGGCCGTCGGGGGCCGTGCAATGCTGGTCGGCGGATGTGTGCGCGACGACCTGATGGGTGTCGAGCCAAAGGATTGGGATGTCGAGGTATTCGGTGTCGACCCCGCGCGGCTTCGCGAAATCCTAGATTCCCTCGGCAATGTCGATGTCGTCGGCGAGGCCTTTGCGGTGTACAAACTTGGCGGCGATCTGGACGTCTCGATACCGCGGCGAGAACGAAAGTCCGGGCCCGGCCACCGTGGATTTATTGTCGACGGAGACCCGCACATGTCGTTCGAACAGGCCGCGTTACGACGTGATTTCACTGTTAACGCGATCTCGCGAGACATGTTGTCGGGCGAGATCGTTGATCCTTTCGACGGGCAGGGCGACATACATCGCAGGTTGTTGAAAATGGTCGCCAGCGAAACGTTTGGCGACGATTCGCTCCGGGTCTTTCGAGCAGCCCAATTCGCTGCCCGTTTCCAATTTGATATCGATGACGACACTATAAAAGCTTGCCGACGGATTGACGTGACCGATCTGCCGCGCGAAAGGATCTGGGGCGAGTTTGAAAAGCTGCTATTGAAACCGGACAGGCCCTCGATCGGCCTGAAATGGCTCTACGAACTCGGTGTTGTTCGTCAAATTTTTCCCGGATTGCAATCACTGGTCGGCGTGCCGCAAGAGCCGGAATGGCATCCCGAGGGCGATGTCGATGTCCACACTATGATGGTCTTGGATGAGGCCCGCAAGCTGATAGACGATCTGGACCATCCCCGGCAGGTTGCTGTAATGCTCGGAGCACTTGCGCACGATCTTGGAAAACCGCCTACCACCGAATTTATAGACGGGCGAACCCGTTCGCGCGGCCACGACGAGGCCGGCGTCACGCCGACCCTGTCGTTTCTGGACACACTTGGAGTGTTTACTATTGGCGGCCACGACGTCCGGCATCAGGTGGTCCAGCTGGTACGATACCATCTGAAACCCGGCGAATATTACAATTCTAAAACGCCCGTCGGTGACGGTGCTTTCCGCCGGCTGGCACGCAAAGTAGAGCCCGACCTGTTATATCGGGTAGCGAAGGCCGACAGCCTTGGCCGCAATCCCGATTGGCTGCCGAAAGAGAAATGGTTTGGGTCGGAGGCTCAAGAGTGGTTTATCGAAAAGGTGCGCGAGCTGCAAATTGAGAAAAAGGCACCGGAGCCGATCCTGATGGGCCGACATTTGATGGGCCTTGGTCTTGATCCGTCGCCGCGATACAAGAAGATCCTCGACGCTGTTTATGAATCACAGCTTGACGGCCGAATATCTAATATCGACGAAGCTCTCGCGATGGCCCGCACCCTACTTGATCGCGGCGACGATCAGGCAGTCAATCCTTGATCTCAAAATCAGCTAGGTACACCTTTTCAGGGCTGTCTGAGACCCGCCGAGTAAATTTTAGTAGGATCTCCTTTTCCCGATTCATATGCCATTCAATGTTTAGTCGGTCGATTCTCATCCATCCGGCCTCGACGGCCGACCTGAGCGATTTACCGTAATCGTCGAATATCTCAAAAATCACTTCTGGCAGAGGGTAGGTCGATTTAACCACCGACAATACCTCAAAGGTGAAAACGTAACTGTTTCGGCGCTTTCCCGTGGAGTAAATGTTCCGGCATTTGCCGTACATCCATACTTCCTCCATAAGTACGCTGCGTTTTTCGAGTGCCTTGAAGATACGCGGGTCGGAGCGCGGATCGAACGAAATATTTTTCGACGATCGTGGCGGATAGTCGAGCTCAAGTTTCAACAACGGATAATCGCCTTTCAGGTTAGAGACATTGATCACGACGCCCTTGAAGCTTATAGACGAAAAGCTGTTCCAAAATGCGCCAGTATAAACCGGCTCATCGCCCGAAAAGACGACAAACGGTCGCCCGCCAACCGGAACCGCTAGCTTTTTGAGTCGTAATCCAACTTCATAATGGAGTGTCAGCTCGTGGTTGTCTTTTAGATACCACGAGATATCCTCGGCCGTGATAGAGGGCTTTCCATTCGGCTTGAGCTGCTTGATACCAAGTTTTGCTAGATCGGAGCTAGTTATACTCGGCGGTAGCAGGTATAGGGCAAAGCCGTGATCTCTATCTTGCGCAAAATTAGTTTGACTGCCAGTGCAAATGAGAAATGCGAATACAAGAAGTTTGCTAGCCATTCCAAAGCAGAACGAGCCAGAGAGCGGTGTCTTGCGCCCGGAGAAGGTAGCTCAAATATCATTCTCCCCTACCTTCTCCTTCACTTCCTCGGCGAGCAGATTTTCGTGTTTGATGTCGACCCTCAAACGGCGATACAAGCTCATCCATTGGTTGGCGAGCCAGGGTAGCAGAAAGAAAGCTAGGACGTACCCACGCCAATCGTCGATCAGTAATCGAAAGCCCGTCGCTATCAGAACGACAATTGTCACCCAGTGGCTAAAACAATATTCGCAAGT
>DATLNN010000241.1:0-6483 GCA_035536695.1 Pyrinomonadaceae bacterium
TCACGAAATTTGCTGCCGGCATGACCAGCGAGAATATCGAGCACGACCATGTACTGGAAACCGGAGCGCGTGCCGCCGAGGTATTTGGTGAGCTGCTCCGTCGGGTGATCAGACGGATATGATAATAGGGATTTGCGGCGGGACAGGTTCGGGCAAGACCACGATAGCACGGGCGATCGTCGACGCCGTGGGCGCCAAAAAGGTCGTACTGGTCGAGCAGGATTCGTATTATCGAAACCTGGCCGACATGCCGCTTGACGAGCGGCATCAGGCGAACTTCGACCATCCTGACTCGATCGACAGCGAAATGCTGGTCAATCACCTGCTTCGGCTCAAGCAGGGTTTGAAGGTCGAGATGCCGCTCTATGACTTTAAGACCCACACGCGGAGCAATAAGATCGAGACGATCGAGCCAAAGCCGGTCGTTATCGTAGAGGGGATTCTGATCTTTGCGGAGCCGCGGATACTCGATCTGCTGGATGTAAGGGTCTTTGTTGACACGCCGGATGATGTCCGATTTATCAGGCGGCTGCAGCGTGATATGTCGGAACGCGGCCGGAGTGTCGATTCTGTTATCGGCCAGTATTACAGGACCGTTCGGCCGATGCACCACGAATTTGTCGAGCCGTCGAAGCGCTACGCGGACATTATCATTCCTGAAGGCGGCCAAACAGGGGTTAGTGTCGAGTTTCTATGCAGCCTCGTCCGAGAGAAGCTAAGCAAGGAAGAGGCGGTGAAAAAGGCATGAAACATTCTGAAGAGGAACTGATCGCCGCAGCAGCGGGTGCGCGCGAAAACGCATACGCACCCTACTCGAATTTCCAGGTCGGTGCTGCGGTCGAGACCGAAGATGGTAAAATATATATAGGCTGCAACGTCGAATCGGCTAGCTACGGCCTGACGGTATGTGCGGAACGTGTAGCCATCTGGAAAGGCATTTCGCGGGGGGAAAAACGCTTTGCGCGCATCGCTGTCGTTGTCGATACCGAGGAATTGACGCCGCCTTGCGGTATTTGCCGCCAGATCATCTGGGAATTCTGCGGCGACGTCCCCGTCATCCTCTCAAACCTTGATGGCAAGACCGAAACTGTCCAAATGAGCGAACTCTTGCCGCGGGCGTTTGATTCTAAGTTTTTGAAGTGATCCGTTATGGCTGTTCCTGACTTCCAAACGATGATGCTGCCGTTCTTACGGTTTCTGAGCGATCGTCAGGAGCACGCGTACGGTGAACTCGCGACTTTGCTAGCTGAACAATATCGCCTGTCGCAGGATGAACGAGCTGAAATGGTCCCGAGTGGAAAACAAACGCGACTCATTAATCGCGTTCATTGGATTTCGACTTACTTCAAAAAGGCCCAATTGGTGCAAACCGCGAGCCGAGGCACCTTCCGGATTACGGCCCGGGGACTCGAATTACTCAGTCGAAATCCTCAAAAAATTGACATGAAGACTCTGGAAGAATACCCAGAGTACATTGCTTTCCGAAATCAGAAGAATCGGAAACTTGAAAAATCGGCTGGAGATCACGAACCGGCACAAGAAGTTGAATGGGTTGAGTCAAAGACTCCTGACGAAATTTTAGACGGTTCGTACGGCACGATCCGAGCGAACCTAATGTCAGAAATATTGGAGAAGGTTAAATCGTGTTCACCAGCCTTTTTCGAACGTCTAGTGGTGGAGTTGCTTGTATCGATGGGCTATGGAGGAACTTTGCAGGATGCTGGAGCGGCACTGGGAAGGAGCGGAGATGGTGGAATCGATGGCATTATCAAGGAGGATCGGTTGGGCCTTGATGTGATCTACCTCCAAGCAAAGCGTTGGGAAAACACTGTACCGGGAAAGGAGGTCAGGGAATTCGCAGGAGCGTTGCAGTGGAAACGCGCGAAAAAAGGTGTCTTCATCACGACGTCAGACTATTCAAAGTCAGCTCGTGAATTTGCCGGTAGTATCGATACTAAAATTATTCTGATTGATGGCACCGAACTCGCGGAACTAATGATCGATTACAACGTGGGCGTGTCTGTTTCAAATACGTACGAAATCAAAAAGATTGATTCAGACTACTTCGTTGAGGAATAGCGTGACACCGCAAGAAAATCCATTCTCTTTCGTCACGGATCCGGACGCTCTTTCAACAGAAGAACGAGACGCATACCTCCAATTTTGGGCGAGTCGTACGCCGGGCGAACGGCTTGCGGAGGTCAACAGGCTAAATCGTTGTAAATGGGGAGACGAGGTATTTGACCGCGGCATGGACAAATCGAGAGTTGAGGTTTTTGATATGAAAACAGGTGAGGCTATCCAGGTTATAGAAAATACCAGAGGCACTAAATGAAGCGCCTGCAAATATTCCTAACGGTTATCTGTCTTTTGTCTTCGGGCTCGGTTTTTGCCGATTCCGCCAAGCGCCGTTTTGCCATCCCCGTCGATCTCCTCATCACCGGAGGAACCATCGTCACGATGAACGCGGAGCGCGAGATAATTGAGAACGGAGCGATCGGGATAACGGACGGAAAGATCGAGATCATGGGTACGCGGCGCGTGGTGGCCATGAATGTCAGGCCAAAGCGGATCATTAACGCGACGGGCAAGGTCGTAATCCCCGGACTGATCAATACGCATACCCATGTGCCGATGACGCTGTTTCGGGGGATCTCGGACGATCTCGATCTGAACGACTGGCTGACAAAGTTCATCTTTCCGGCTGAGGCGAAGAATGTGGATGAGCAGTTTGTACGCGCCGGAACCCGGCTCGGCTTGGCTGAGATGATTCGCGGCGGGACAACCACCTACTGCGACATGTATTATTTCGAGGACGCGATCGCTGAGGAGACGAAGAAAGCGGGCATGCGCGGCGTTCTCGGCGAGACCATCATACAGTTTCCCGTTGCCGACAATAAAACGCCGGCCGAGGCCATCGCATACACTGAACGGTTCATAAAGAAGTGGAAGAATGATCCGCTGATAGTTGCCGCCGCCGCTCCGCACGCGCCCTATACCGTCTCAACCGAGGACCTGAAGACCATCCGGGCGATGTCGGACCGGCTCGAGGCTCCGGTCGTCATCCATGTCGCCGAGACCCGCAAGGAAATGGACGACTTAGTTGCGCAAAAAGGCAAGACTCCAGTGAAATACCTCGATGAGATCGGGTTTCTGTCTTCTCGCACTATCGCTGCACACAGTGTTTGGCTCAACCAGGAGGAGATGGATATCTACGCCGCCCGAGGGGTCGGGGCGGCGCACTGTCCTCAGTCGAATCTCAAGCTTGCTTCCGGCGTCGCCCAGATCCCCTCGATGCTCGCCCGCGACATCGCGGTGGGACTCGGCACCGACGGGGCCGCCTCAAACAACGATCTGAACTTGTGGGAAGAGATGGATACGGCCGCGAAGTTACACAAGTTGGTCCTCACCGATCCAAAGACCTTGCCGGCCGAGAAGGCCTTTGAAATGGCCACGATCCGCGGCGCCCGTGCTCTCGATCTCGACAAGATCACCGGCTCGCTTGAGGTTGGCAAGCGCGCTGACATCGCCATAGTCGACTTTGACGGCCTTCACCAAACCCCCATGTATAACGTCTATTCTCACTTAGTTTACACGACGAAAGCTTCTGATGTACGTACTGTCATCATCAACGGACGGACGGTAATGCTCGACCGGCGTTTGCTCACTCTTAACGAAAATGTTATAAAGAAAGACGCAAACGCATACCGCAAAAAAATCATCGATAGCTTACGTTAGTTGATTTGGCGGCCCTAACCAGAGTGGCCAGACGGTGATTCGTTGAGAAAGTGTTTTGCAATTTGTTGGGTCGATAAAGTGGCGCTTCTAATTCGGGAAAGTTCGCTTTGGCCTTTACGGAAGATTTAAGTCAGATTTAGGAGGACTATAAATGCCGTTAAATGTCAGAAGGTTTCGCTCTGCTGGCTTCGCGTTTTTACTGATAATCTCAGGTTCTGTTCTTTTCACCACCGCTCAGACCGTGTCGTCCACCACGACGGCAATGGTTCCACCGCACGCCGCACCCACTTCAGGCGACGTCATGCGTGACCGCATCTCGAAATCAAAGGCATACATAGCTGTGCGCAACTACAACGCTGCGATTTACGAACTAGAAAATATTCGCAAAGAGACCAGTGATCCGGATGTTCGTGGGGTAGTGAACGTGCTCTTGATGAATAGTTATCTGGAGCAGGGCGACTATAAGCGCGCCCAGGACCTGCTGAACGAATTTTATGCTGCCCAGAAGACCACCAAGCCAAACTCATCTGAGTCGTACATGTCGGTCGCGGGCCAGATCATAAAGGGTGCCCGCAGCCGCGCCGAACGATATAAAGCGTTGGGCTTAAGCGTTTCGGACCGAACGCTGCCTTTAGAGGCGACCAACGATCTTGAGAAAATGCGTGAGACGCTAGAGATCGTCATCACGCAATCAAAAGAGATCGGTGCGAATAAAGCGAGAGCTGCAGATGCGATGATGCTGCTCGAGGAAGCAAGCAGCTCGCGAAGTATGCTTGCCCGCGACAACTACGATTTGCGCCGGTGGAAGGACGAGGTTGCCGATACGCGTGAAAAAATGGCTAGGGGCAGCAGCGTAGTTGTCAGCGCCATGGGTGATGTCGCCGCAACCGACGGACCGTCGGCCGCTCTGGTTGGTGAGAATACAAAACCCCCGGAGAAAGCGTCGGTGATCATTCCGGTGGTTGACAAGGCGCCGCCGGCTGCTGACGACAAGATCGCGACGCCGGTCCAGGCATTGACCCGCGAGCGCGAAGTTGAACCGGCTGAAAAAGTTTCCGCCGAATCGACGGTCGCTCAACACGACAAACCTATCGCCGCAAAAGCGGAGCATGAGCCCATCAAGGAAGCTGAGAAACCGAAAGGCGAATCAACAGAGGAGCCGAAGCCGGTTATAGTTGTTCCGGGGGCAAAACCGGTAAATAACAATTCACCTCTTGAGGTGGGATCGTTGATCGCATATGCGACATCTAAATCACCACCTGTATATCCGTCGGCCGCTAAGAGCATTCGGGCAACCGGCGTTGTGAAAGTCGAGGTCACGATCAGTGAGACCGGCGAGGTCACTGAGATACAAAAAGCGAGCGGGCACATGATGCTGCAGGCAGCGGCTCGAGACGCCATTCGGAAATGGAAGTTCAAGCCCTTCGTACGCGACGGCCAGCCCGTCAAAGCGACCGGATTTGTGAATTTTAACTTTGCCCTATAAAGGTTTAAGTTTTTTTGACTCAAGAGGCGGCTGCCGTTGATATGGTAGGCCGCCTTTTTGTTAAGCCGCGTGTCCACTCCGCGGTATGATACAAGCCTATGCTCCGGCGACTCTCGCTCTTGGTAACCGCAGCGGTCTCGATAATGGCGTGCTCTAAGCCCGCATCTGTTGAACCCGGTGTGTCCCACACCCTCGCCCAATGGCGTGCCGCGCGTTATTCCGACGTTCATTACAAACTAGATCTCACACTCGAGAAAATGTCGCCCCAACTTAAGGGCACTTTGGAGATCCGGGTAAACGTGGCCGAACCGACTGCGTCATCAGGTGGCACGAACCTGGCCGGAAAATCAAGTCAGATCATTTTGGACTGGCGGAAGATCCGAGGCAGCGAAAGTCTATCAACCGTTTCTAATGTGATCATAAACGGCACGCCTGTTTCTCTGGCGGCATCCGCTCCACCCGCTGACGGGGGCGGTTCTGCCTTCGAGTACAACGAGCATCTCGTCTTTCGCGACGGTGTCGCGATCGGCGAGAATGTCATCAAGCTGGATTTCACTTCGCCGATACTTACCAGCGGCTCCGCCGTTACGCGTTATGTCGATAAAGAGGATGGAGCTGAATATGTCTATTCACTTTTTGTGCCGTCGGACGCGAGCACGGCATTTCCTGTTTTTGATCAGCCAGATCTGAAGGCTCGGTTCAGCTTAACGGTCAGCCGCCCTGACGATTGGAAGGTGGTGTCAAATAGTGTCGCAAGCGGCGGCGAGGGCCAGCCCTCACCGGTTTTGTTTACCGAGACACAGCCGATCAGCACCTACGTATTCGCCTTTGCGGCCGGTCCGTGGGAACAGGTCGCACAACCGCCCGCCTCGACGGCCAGCACTACGACCAACAACAATGCGGTGCCGCAAAACCGGGGTGCAACGCCACCGCTTTATGCGGGCAGTTCTGTCTTTGTCCGCAAATCGCAAGCCGCCAAGTTCAAGCCTTATGCCTCCGAGGTCTTTCGTCTCAATGGCGAAGGCATCAAATTTCTCGAAGAATATTTCGAATACAAATTCCCGTTCCCGAAGTACGATCTTGTCCTGATACCTGAGTTTCCGTTCGGCGGAATGGAGCACGCCGGGGCCACCTTCCTGCGCGAGGACCGGATCATCTTTCCGCAGGAACCGACCAAAAACGACCATATCAGCCGTGCGAATCTGATCTTTCACGAGGCCGCCCACCAGTGGTTCGGCGACACGGTGACCATGCGGTGG
>DATLNN010000242.1:0-8193 GCA_035536695.1 Pyrinomonadaceae bacterium
GAAGATACGGCGACCATTGGCCCGGCCTGAGGAAGCGTACACAGCACGGTTCACAATGTTCTGCCCAAAGTGCGGCAATGAAAACCTGAACACAAGTAAGTTTTGCCGTAAATGCGGCAATGCACTTGCTGCGCGCGAAACGCAGCTGGTTTCGCAGCGCGGCTACATCGGCCAGATCCTCGAAGACAAATATCGTATCGAGGCCAAACTCGGTTCGGGGGCTATGGGTGATGTTTACCGTGCAACGCGCATTTTGATCGGAGACACGGTTGCCGTAAAGATCCTGCACAAGCATCTGGCTCTGGACCCGTCAGCGGCTGAACGGTTTCGCCGAGAAGCTGTGACGGCCACCCGCCTTCGACACAGCAACGTCGTGTCGATCTATGATGTCGGCATCCTGGCCGGCAAGAAGATCCCCTACATTCTGATGGAGGTCGCCGAGGGTTATACGCTGCGGCAGATAATGAGGCAATATGGGATCCTCCCGCTCGATTTCGTGGTCACCGTCATCACACAGGTCTGCTCGGCGCTCGACGGCGCTCATGCCCTCCGCATTATTCACCGCGACATCAAACCCGAGAACATAGTCGCAAATGAAACCGCGGCGGGCTGGCATGTGAAGATACTCGACTTCGGCATCGCGAAACTGGCGTCAACCGAGGAGGTCGCACTTACGCTGGACGGCAGCACCATGGGGACGCCGCAATATATGTCACCCGAACAGTGCATGGGAGAGCCCCTGAGCGGCCGATCCGATATCTACAGCGTCGGGATAATGCTCTATGAGATGCTCTCGGGAACGGTGCCGTTTTCAGCGCCGTCGGCGTCGGCAACTGCGATCCAGCAGGTCGAAGGCATCCCGAGGTCGCCGCGCGAGTTCAACCCTGATATTCATCCGGCTGTCGAGTCCATTATCATGCGGAGCATCAGTAAACGGCCTGAAGCGCGCCAGCAAAAAGCCTCAGACCTCGCCCGCGAGCTGAAAGAAGCGGCAGCCGAGGCCTTTTTGTCGGGATTTGTTCAGGCTCCGACGGCACCTATCCCCCCGCCGGATGTTGAACCGGAGTTTAACCGCACGGAGGAGCGCCCGATCACTTCTTTGCCAGCTACGCCGGACGAGCAGATTGGTGAGCCTGAAGCGGATGGGCCGACCGACGGCGCCCGGGATGCGCTTAGCGTGGCCGCCCTTCCGATATCGCGGCCCGACGTTGATACGCTCGAAGGGCCCATGGTCCCGCGCCGAGAGGCCGTCGTAACCGAAGTTTTGCCGACATATGAAACACCGTCGGTAGCCGACACTGACGACCAGGCCGCCGTGACGGCCGGGCGGATCACGACTCAAAACGCCGCGGATGATTCGGTCGCCTTACCTGTGGATATGGACCCAGATGGCAAGCTTGCGGGTCATGTGAGCCTGGTGTTTGAAGACGCCGAGGCGGCGCTCGAGCGTGTATTGCCGGACACTCCACCCGATGCATCGAAACGACCGCCGTCCGACCCGCCAGCGGCCGAGCCAAACGAGTCTGCACCGCCCGCACCGGTAGGCGTACCGGCTGGGGCTCGGCATAGCGCCTCGACCTACCCGACCCGCAGGGGGAGCGGCAAATCCGTCGAGAATCGCCGAAAGACCGTCATAATAGCCGCCGTGGTGCTATTGGCAGCCCTGTTCACGCTTTCGGCCCTCGTGGCGGCAGGTATCATATACGTTTATTTTTATCAGGATCGCCCGGCGAGTCCCCCGGCGGCGGAGCCGCAGAAGATACAGAATGAAGCGGTTCCCGACGCCCCAATACCGGGGACCCACTGTGCCGCCCGGAATGGCATTCGTCTATCGCACGAAAACTCAGACAATTGCAGCGTAACTTGGCAAAGAAACCGTTGTAGTGGCCGACCTCGCGCCGGTTCCCATAGCACAACTGCTCGAGCAAGCGGCGAACGCTCTTAGCTCACAGAACGCGGACCGGGCGATCGATGCTGCAAAGGAAGTTCTGGACGCAGAACCTGACAATTCGCGGGCTAATCTATTGATGGGTCAGGCCGCCTTTCAAAAGTCGCAGCCGGGTGCCGCGGTCTTTCTCATCAATGCGCTCAAAGGCGGTGAAACCGTCACGGTGCCGATACGTATTTACAGCAAGACCCGTGCACTGCAGATCCCGGATGGCGAGCTGGCGCTCGACCAAAGCGAGATGCGGCTAACATCGGCATTGCGCCCCGAGCTGAATTTCAAGATAGCGCGCACCGAGGTTAAGGAGCTCTCGAAAAGAGCTGACGAGCCGACCGTTACGTATATCACCTTCAAGGGAAAGGCGAGGCAAATGGAAACAAGGCCGATCGGACCATTAGAATCTATTCGCCGAGCGCCGCTATTTCATCAGGCAAGATCTCATGCTCTTCGAGCGTAGACAACCGCTGCGCTCGTGACATCGACAATCTTTCCGGTGTGATCAGTGCCTGGCAGACTCAGCCGCGTTGAGTCAGAGTTGATCCGCGGGTCGCATGATTGAACTGGTATACAATACTAATCATGAAGAACGCGGCCCGGAAGGTGAAGAGATTTTTTCTGTTCAGTTACCTGGTCGTTCTACATATTGTCGCGGCATATTTGATCGCAGAGAAAGTTATAACCAGCGTCGTGCACGCACCAGAGTTCGAGACCGAATTAGTTTCCGACCCCACGGAAAAAAAGGAAGTGCCAACGCCCCTGCCGGCGCCGTCCATTTTTGCTGATGCGGCCACGCCCGCGACCGAGACTCCATCGCCGCGTTTATCCCGCCCTAGGGAGATTATCATACCGGTAGAGGGCGTGAAGCCGGAAGATCTGGTCGACTCATTTTCAGATGCTCGGTTCAATGGAAGACTTCACGATGCCATAGACATCCCGGCTCCGGCCGGGACGCCTGTGCTCGCAGCGGTCGACGGCGAGATCATTAAATTTTTCGACAGCAAGGCGGGCGGTATTACCATCTATCAACTGAGTGTCGATCGAAAACAGGTATATTACTACGCCCATCTTCAGCGACGCGCCGACAACCTATCCGAAGGTAAAGCGGTCAAGCAGGGCACGATAATAGGATATGTCGGCGACACGGGAAACGCGGGTGCGGGAAATTCTCATCTTCATTTTTCGATCGCGACTGTCGCAGATCCGAAGCGGTATTGGGAAGGTGTTTATCTCAATCCTTTTCCATTGCTAAGGAATTGAAGACGTCACAGAAGCGCAAAATTAATGGCGTATTCCGCGATCGTATCTGCATCCAATCTATTTGAAAATCCCAGGTTTGATGGAAATCGGGAGATAATAAATATTATGTCTTTCTTTTCACGGTTCGCTAAGGCTGCTGCACTCGCCTCCACGCTGGTTTCAATCCTTTATTCGATTGGATGTATGCCGCCGGCAAACACAAATCAACTGAATTCGAACGCTCCCTCGAATCCTCCGTCCCCGGCCGCCGTTACACAGCCATCGCCGCTGGTTTCAGAGCAGGCAGCGGTAAACACCCCGTTCACACTCCCGTTGCTGGATGCGATGCTGGTTGACGAGACATTTGTGAGCGAGGCTAAGTCGGCGCTGCAATTGACCGATCTCGAAATTCAAAGACTGCGTGACGTCGCGCGAAAGGCGGTGTCGGGCCTATCCAACGATCCGGCGGTTGATGAGTCCCGCTCGACCAAGGCTTCCGCGGACGAAGCTCGAAAACAGGTCGAGGAGGTGCTCGGGGCCGAAAGAACCGGGCGCTTTATCGCACTCGTTCAACAAAAATGGTCTGGCGGCGAGGATCTGCCGGTTCCAAACCCGGGCACCGTACCCGCCGACAGCCGAATCGTGGTCAATGCTCCGGCCTACCGCATGGATGTCTTTGACAAAGGAAAGCTGGTTAAATCGTACAAGATCGGAATTGGCTATCCCGAATTCCCCTTGCCGACCGGTCTGCGAAAGGCAAAAGCAATAATATTCAACCCGACCTGGACGCCACCTGACGAGCCTTGGGTAAAGGGCAAGATCTCTCCGGGAAAGAAAGTGGAAGCGGGGAGCAGTCTGAATCCGCTTGGGCCGATCAAAATTCCGATCGGGTTGCCGTCTCTTATACATGGCGGTAAATCGCCCGCTAAGCTCGGCACATTCGCCTCGCACGGCTGCGTGGGCCTGACCAACGCTCAAGTGCAGGATTTCGCCATGAGGATCTCAAGCCTGTCCGGTAAGCCGTTGTCCCTTCAGGACATCAAAGCTTATGAAAAAACTAAGACCGAGACGAAGGAAGTGAAACTGGAGGAGGACATACCGGTCGAACTTCGTTACGAAACCATAGTAGTCGAAAATGGCACACTCAAGATCTTTCGTGACGTTTACGAAAGGGGGACAAATACGGAGGAGAATCTGAAAAGGGTGTTGGATAGTTATGGCGTTTCGCTTGATCAACTCGCGAGCGAGGTTCGGGACAAAATCCTTGCCGGTTTAACTCAAATGGCGGCGAACGCTGCGGGGAAACCAATAGCAAACGCCGCCGGTTCAAATTCGAATCAAAACTCATCCTCAGCAAACACCGGCGCTCGATCAAAAGAACCCGCTTCCGATAAAGTTACGCGGAACGTGAAGGGCAAGAAAGAGATCTCGTTCAAACTTCCGGAGCTGGCGGGCAAGGGCTACCCGGTTCCGGTAGGCGCTTCGTAATCAACACCGAATGAGTTATTTACCAACCGCGCGTTCGTCTTCCGGACCATCTATATTTGGAACCCAATACCTGTGCCCGCCAAATAGGACTAGCTTTAGACCGCGTCCGGGCAGCTCGGCTTCCGGCATGCCTAAAAACGTAAAATGCGGCAGATCAGATACGACAGTCTGAAACCAACCGTGGCGTGCCAGGATCGAGCGAACGCGCAGATCGCCAAACTGTTTAATATCGAGAGCCAGCATAGAAAGATGCTGCGATGCTCCCGGGGGTGCCACCGAGTATATTATGGATTTCGACAGGTCCTTGGCAAAGTAGATCCCCCGCTGTTCGAGTTTCAATATCTCGGGCACCTGCTCATATGGCGTCATCGCCCTGATGCGATCGGCCTCGGCGCGCTTAAGGCGCCCTTTCCCGACCCAATAAACCAGAGCCGGGTCGACACGGCTCGCCCATAGGGAAACGGTCTGGTCATATCCGCGGCGGGCAGAATCAGCACCTCGAGGGGTGATCGACAGGTCGAAGGAACGCGCCTCCCTAATAGCGGCTTTGAGCGCTTTCATGGCTGCGGATTGGAGTTCGATCTTGTAGCCGCCGATGGTCTCAGAAGATCTCTTCAGCGACGATTGAAAGCTCAACACATCCGCTTCGTCCCTAAAGACGACCTTTTTCGGAGGAGTTGCCCCGTTGCTGGCAAGAAACACAGCTCCATATTCCTTCAAAAGCAACAAACCCGCGTCGTCTTGAGGAGGCTCAAACCCCTTGGGCAAATTCTTAACAAACCACCGATCGACGTTCAATTCGCTCATCTTCTTGTTTGATGGGGGGGAGACCTTTACCACCGGGACGCGGTCGGGCGCTGGGCTCGGGGTCCCGCCCTGTGCCATTAGCTCGGCAGACCCGCAGCACCAGCCCACGACGGTCACCGCGCCGATCATGGCTCGCATTGTTCTACTCATGGTTTGCGAATTCGCGGCTTAATTTGCTGATGCGCAGAAGTTCCGCAACGCTCCACGCCTGGGCTATGCAGCCTCGGGGTAGGTGGGGCGGATCCGCGTCGAATATCTCGGATATTTGGCCGACCGCGGCGTGCGACAGATGCGTGGCAAAGCCGTCGATAATTTCCGCAGCCCGGGCTTTGACAGGTGCATCGTTGGGGTGGACTTTAAGATATGCCTCGACAAATGGGCCGATGAGCCAGCCCCATACGGTGCCCTGGTGGTACGACCCATCGCGCTCCAGGGGCGAGCCGATATAGACGCGAGCATATGCGGCATCGGTCGGAGATAAGGATCGAAGTCCCACGGGCGTCAGCAATTCGGTGTCAACTTTTTGAACGACGCTGCGAGCACGTTTCGGCTCCAGCATGCTGTGTCTCAGGCTGACGGCGAAGATCTGATTCGGCCGGATCGAGCCGTCTTTTTCGTCGCCGTTTATGACGTCAAACAGGCATTCCTCGTCTGCATTCCAAAACTGGCCGTTAAAACTGTCGCTCGCTATCTGGGCCATCTTTGAGAACTCGGACTGATTCTGGCGATCATCAAATCGCTCGGCGAGATGTGTCATTATGCATAAGGCGTTATACCACAGAGCCTGTATCTCGACGGGCTTTCCTATTCTCGGCGTGACCACCCAGTCACCGACCTTGGCGTCCATCCACGTCAGCTGAACGCCGGGTTCGCCAGCGAAAAGCAGACCGTCGGTGTCGACGTGTATCTGGTAGCGAGTGCCTCGTACGTGCCAATCGATAATATCGACCAGTTTTTCATACAGGGTCTTGCGAATGAGATCATAGTCGTCCGTTGCTTCCAGATAGGCCCGGATCGCTTCAAAATACCACAGCGTGGCATCGACCGTATTGTATTCGGGAGTCTCGCCTGCGTCGGGAAACCGATTTGGGATCATGCCGTCCGAGATATGTTTGGAGAACTCGGCCAAGATACTTTTAGCAACATCCGGGAGGCCTGTGGAGAGCGTAAGCCCCGGCAGCGCGATCATAGTGTCGCGGCCCCAGTCGGAAAACCAGTGGTAGCCCGCGATCACCGTCTTGCCCGTTCCGCGCTTAACGATAAACTGGTCGGCTGCCAGCACAAGCGACGCGGTCAGATCATCTAATGCACCGGCCGTTTTCACTAAATTCGATCGCCGACGTATCTCGGCTTTTTCAAACACAGGCGCGAAAACGGCATCCTGCGCCTCGGTCGAGACTATGACGACGGCCTCGGCCGAGAGATCGAACCGCATGCGGAACGGTTGGAAGAGGTCTTCGGAAAAATCAAATCCGCGCTCCTGTTCGATAGCATATTCGAATCTGTGATACCACTTGGCGTGACGTTCAATCGCGACAGCGTTGTGCGCGAAATACAGCGTCGGCATTTCCGGGTCAGGCGAGATCGAGACAAGATTTTCCTCGACCTGATAATCGTGGGCAAAGGCAGAGTCCTCGTAACGAAGATGGTGAAAATCACGAAATGCCAACAGCGGTCTTATCTCGATCTCAGATTTCAAATTTGAAATTTCAGATCCGACTGTTTTCCAACGGCAGACCACTGAATTTTCGCCGTAAACCATAAAGACCGACTTCTCTATCTCGACGCCGTCTATTTCAAACGTCCACCGAGGGAATGGGTCGAGACGAAAGTCCTTTAGAAACTTGTAGCCCGTCGGATAGATCGCCCCCGGATATTGGTTTGCCGAAATGTCGAAGCGCTTGTCGTCGATGATGACGGTCTCTTCAAACTTTGAGAGCAGCACCATTCGTCCGAGCGGCGGCCGTGTTGCGGCGACGAGCAGGCCGTGATATCGCCTGGTATTTGCTCCCGAAATACTTGATGATGCATATCCGCCGATGCCGTTGGTCTCGAGCCATTCCCGCGAAGAAGCAGTTTCAAATTCGCCGCAAATGTCTGGACCTAGTTTAATCATCAACATCTCACCTTAGAAAAAGTTTTAAAGTACAGCCACAAAGGCGCCAAGACGCAAAGTTAAGCAGTCTACCAGATGAAGAATCAAATACTTGCCTTCATTTCCGGCTTGCCGGGTTTGCATTGATACGCCTCTTTTCTATTCCCCGCTTTGCTGCAAAAGTTTTGCGACCAGGCCGGTCCAGCCCGTCTGGTGGCTGGCGCCCACGCCGGAACCGTCATCTCCGTGAAAGTATTCATAAAACAGAACGTGATCGCGGAAGTGAGGGTCCGAACGGTATTTTTCCGAATGCCCGAAGACCGGCCGATGCCCGTCAGCGTTGTTAAGGAATATGTGAGAAAGGCGCCGCGATAGTTCCGCGGCAACTTGCCAGAGGTTCATTAGGTTACCCGAGCCGGTCGGGCACTCGATCTTAAACTCATCCCCGTAATAATGATGAAATTTCTGCAAAGATTCGATCAGCAGGTAGTTGAGGGGAAACCAAATGGGCCCACGCCAGTTCGAGTTGCCGCCGAAGAGGCCACTCGACGATTCGGCTGGCTCGTAATCGACGCGATGCTCGCGGCCATCGACCTCCAAAATATAGGGGCAGTCCTTATGA
>DATLNN010000243.1:0-6341 GCA_035536695.1 Pyrinomonadaceae bacterium
ATCTAGGGAACGAGGACGATCTTGCCCAGCGCTTTGTTCTCGATGACTTCATGGTGGGCCCGCGGAGCCTCGTCGAGCGAAAATCGTCTCGTAACTATTGGATTTAGATATTCATCATTCAATCCGTCGAATATGGCGGCATGTATATCATCGCGTTCGTCTTGCGACGAATTAAAAAGCGACATTCCATAAATAGTCGCTTCCCTGGTCATCGCCAGCCTCGGCGTGAACTGCAGACTGCCGCGGCTGCCGACGACGGTGATGCGGCCGAACATCGCGAGGGCCTCAAAGTCGCGTTCGAGGTTTACGTTGGCGAGCATCTCGATAATAATGTCGACACCGCGACCGTCGGTAAATTCATGGATGTCGCCGAGGTGGTCTTCGTCGGCGTGATCGAAGACGGCGTCGGCTCTTTGTTCGCTGACCAGCTGCTTGCCTTCGTCCGAGCTGGCCGTTCCGATTACCTTTAATCCGACTCCTTTTGCCCATTGCACCGCCGCAATGCCGACGCCGCCTGAAGCCCCATGGATAAGGACGGTCTCTCCCTTTTTGGCCGAGGCCTTTTGAAAAAGCGCCCGGTAAGAAGTCGCGTACGGCGTCCAAATACCTGCTCCCTGCTCAAAGCTAATGCTGTCAGGCAGCCGGCCTAATTGGTCCTCATTGCAGACAGTGTATTCAGCATATGTGCCCGTAATTGAATCAGCGGCGTAAACACGATCCCCGACCTGAAATTTAGTGACTTCCGTTCCAACCTGTTCAACGACACCTGCCGCATCTTTGCCAGGCGTATATGGAAGGTTTGGTGCGTGGGCGTGTATACCGGTTCGAAGGTATGTATCGACGGGGTTGACGCCGGCGGCGTCGATTTTCACTAGAACTTGGCGGGCACTAGGCGTCGGCGTCGGAACATCCTCAACTCGCATCACTTTCGGCTCGCCGAATTCGCGCACAACAATAGCTTTCATATGAATTGCCTCCAGCTTAAGCTGGAGGTTCCAGTTTATTAATAAGTTGGGGCTTTAGCCCAATCCTATTCCAGAATTGGGCTAAAGCCGGTTTTATCATGCAACTCATTATACGAATCTAAAATCGTCACTCGACGGTCACCGATTTTGCCAGATTACGCGGCTGGTCGACGTCGCATCCTCTGCGCACGGCGATGTGATACGAGAGAAGCTGTAGAGGAACGACAGAGAGTATCGGGCCGAGCAGGTCAGAGGTTTCGGGAACTTCGATAACATGGTTCGACACTTTCGAGCTCATCGAATCGCCCTCCGTCAGGACCGAGATGATGATACCGTCGCGGGCCTTCACCTCGACGATGTTTGAGTGTGTTTTCTCGTATCGCAGCTCACTGCCGGCATTGCCCGCCTCGCGCGTATTGACGACAACGACCGGCAGCTTCTCGTCGATCAATGCATTTGGGCCATGTTTCATTTCGCCTGCCGGGTAGCCTTCGGCGTGTATGTAACTGATCTCTTTTAGTTTCAGGGCGCCCTCGAGCGCCACCGGAAAATTGATGCCGCGGCCCAGGTACAGGAAATCCTGCACACGGAAGAACTCTTTCGACAATTCTTCGATTGAGTCGGCGTCGTTCAATAACTGCTCTATCTTCAGCGGCAGTTCTGCCAAGTCCTGGGCAAGTTTCTTGGCCCGGCTCTCATCCACCTGGCCGCGGACCTCGCCGAGATAAAGGGCAAAGAGATAAAGGGCGACCATCTGCGCCGTAAACGCCTTTGTAGACGCGACCCCGATCTCAGGACCGGCATGTGTAAGGATAGTCCCGTCGGCCTCGCGATGGATCATCGAACCCTGCACGTTGCAGACGGCAAGGATCTTACAGCCTGCCTTGCGAGCTTCGCGCATCGCAGCGATGGTGTCGGCCGTCTCGCCCGACTGGGAGATCACGATTATGAGGTCGTCTTCCGTCAAAACCGGCTCGCGGTACCGGAATTCGGATGCATAGTCCACCTCGACTGGCACGCGGGCGATAGCCTCAAGCATGTATTTCCCCGCCAGTCCGGCGTGCCACGAGGTGCCGCAGGCGGCGATCTTTATAGAGCGAACTGATCGCAGGTCTTGTTCCGAAATGTCCATGGCTTCCAGATAGACCTTGCCGGTATCAAGCGACATGCGCCCCTGGACAGTATCGCGAACGGCGCGCGGCTGCTCGTAAATCTCCTTGAGCATGAAATGCTTGAACCCGCCTTTCTCGGCCATGATCGGGTCCCAAGTGATCCGCTGACGCTGGGGTTCCACGATATTTCCATCAAAGTCGGTCACACGGACGGAGTCTTTCATGAGGACGGCGATCTCTCTGTCACCTAGAAAAAAGACGTCGCGCGTGTGCTGGAGGATCGGCGGAATGTCAGACGCCACAAAAAATTCGCCGTCGCCGAGGCCGATCACGACCGGCGGCCCCTCTCGAACCGCTACTATCGTGTCGGGTTCGTCGACCGAAATAATGGCCAATGCAAATATACCGCGCAGCTCTGCCACGGCTTTTCGCACCGCAGCCTCCAGCGATAGGCCATCCTCGACATAATGTCCGATGAGGTGTGCGACCACCTCGGTGTCGGTTTCAGTCTTGAACTCGTGTCCCTCGCCGGCGAGCCGTTCTTTGAGTGAAAGGTAATTCTCGATAATGCCGTTGTGGACGACCACGACCTTTCCCGATCGATCGCGATGCGGGTGAGCATTCTCCTCGGTGGGGCGCCCATGCGTCGCCCATCGAGTGTGCCCGATGCCGTAATTGCCGTCGAGCGGATCAAGCCGGATGGCTTCCTCGAGATTGCGAAGCTTCCCTTCCGCCCGACGCAGCGACAACGTGCAGTTTTCGTCAACGACCGCTATCCCCGCAGAATCATACCCGCGGTACTCGAGCTTCCTCAGGCCGTCGATGATAAGCGGCACAACTTGTTTATTTCCAACGTAACCGACTATTCCGCACATAAATTATTCCTGTCGATATATCCAGCCACATGGCGTCCGAACCACCGCTAGGTCGAATGGTAGATCTCGTGGACGACGATAAGTATCGATTCCTCGCCGGTTGTTTCCAGCACTACCCGCTTCAGGTTATCCGTGTATTCGCCGAGACTGCTGAAATTCTCATCAAAATCGAACGGAGCATCTGCGTAGATCAGGTCAACGGGCTCGGTCGCTCGCGTTCCGTCCGCGGCGAGGTAATTGCCTTTGATCCCGCTGACGATCGTGCATCCACCAAACGCATAAATCAGCTCGCGCTCCAGAACGGTTCTCAGGCGGCCGGAGCGAGCACCTGACGGCACATATATCTCAACTCTGGCTCTTTTCGACAGCGGCAACGAATTTCTCCTCCCGGGCATTAAAGTTCTGCACACGTGTCAGCGACTCCGCTGAGCTGATCTGCTCGGGCGACCCTTTCTGCTCGGTGTTTTCGTCCGGAGTTGTTTTGGCTTTTAATGGCTTCGCCGGCACACCCGCAACAACCGTGTCCGGTTCGATATCTTTGGTAACGACGCTCCCCGCACCAGTTACCGCCCGGTCGGCAACAGTCACGGGAGCGATCAGCATTGTGTCCGAGCCGATCTTAACATCGTCGCCGATCGTTGTTGGATGCTTGTTTTTACCGTCATAATTGCATGTGATCGTGCCAGCCCCGATATTGGTGTTCTCGCCTATGGTCGCGTCGCCCAGATAGGTAAGATGGCTGGCTTTTGAATTCTTACCCAACACCGTTTTTTTTAGCTCGACAAAATTTCCCACCTTCGAGCCATCCGCCATTACGGCATGGCCGCGAAGGTGCGCCATCGGGCCGACGGTGCAGCCATCGCCCACCTCACTGTCCCTTATCAGGCAGTTGTCGCGTATCTCCACGTTGTGTCCTATCCGTGATTCTTTGATACGCGTACCCGCGCGTATGACGCACCGCTCGCCGATCACGCTTTGCCCTTCGACGGTCACGTTGGGGTGTATGACCGTATCGCGCCCCATCTGCGCCCTGGAGCTGATATATGCCGAGAGCGGGTCAATAAACGTGACGCCGCTCTCGATCATTAATCGAGTAATCGTACGCTCATGTATAACCTGTTCCATATCGGCCAATTGGCGGCGGTCATTGACCCCCTCTACCTGGCTTGGGTCATCACACTGAAAGATGGCGATCTCTTCACCTTGCTCTCGAAGGATCCCAGGTACATCGGTCAGGTAGTACTCACCTTGTGCATTGTCGTTGCGCACGCTGGCAAGGGCCGAATAGAGCTTTTTCGTTGCGAAACAATAGATCCCAGAGTTTATCTCGTCAATCTGTGCCTCCTCGTCGCTGGCATCTTTTTGTTCGACGATCCGTTCAAATGCTCCGTTTTCGTCTCGAACAACGCGGCCGTAGCCCATCGGGTCCGTCAGACGAACACTCAAAACCGTGCACGCCGCGCCGCGGCCGCGATACTCCTCGTGTGCCTTGACTAGGCATCTCAGGGTTTCTGCCCGGATCATGGGCACGTCACCAGACAGGACAAGGAGCGTAGTATCCTGACCCTCGAGCGCATCGCGTGCTGCATTGACGGCGTCACCCGTTCCCAGCTGCTGCTGCTGGACCGCGAATACTACGGCCGTCTCATCGATTTCCTCAAGGACAGCTGCCCGCACGTCCTCTGCCTGGTGGCCGACGATCACATACTGCATCCGCGGTGAGAGAGCGATTGCGGTCTCGCAGACATGATTAATAAGGGGACGACCGTCCAGCCGGTGCAGAACCTTCGCTCGGTCGGACCTCATTCGCGTGCCGAGTCCGGCGGCGAGGATCAAGATGTCAAGATCACTTTTCACAGTGGGTGATTCGGGAAAAGAGAGACGCTCTCGGGCACGGAATGACGGCTTTCTCTCGGCTGCAAAGCGCATAGCAATAGGACCTGGGCCAGCTTTTCAGGATGATGTCGGACCTTGTCACCGTCATCCAACAGATTACCATAGACGATCTCGGCCCCTTCTATCGTTTCCGGCGAGATGGATCCATGAACGCCTATCTGCTCGGCCCCCTCCCCAGTGTACTTTTCCATCTGAGCTTCACTGATGGGATGACTGTTGATAATTACATAGTCAAATTCCAGCCTAGGCGCATACTGCCGCACTATCTCGAGGTGTTGGCGAGCCGACAATCCGTCGGTCTCGCCTGGCTGGGTCATTAGATTACATACGAAGATCTTGACCGCACCTGACCCAGCAATTGCCTCGGCAACACCGTCGACGAGCAGCGGCGGGATCAGGCTCGTGTACAGCGAACCGGGGCCGATGGTGACCACGCTGGCCTCTCGTATCGCATTGAGCGTTTCCGGCATTGGTTTCGACCCCTGCGGTTCGAGATACAGGCGGCGGATCGAATGCCCGATCTTTGCGATGTTGGTCTCGCCGCGAATCGTCGTGCCGTCGATGAGTTCGGCCGCCAGCCGGACGTCGGCCACGGTGGCGGGATATATATGTCCCTTACTGGCAAGGATCTCGGAAGACAGCTTTATCGCCTCGGCAAAATCACCCGTGATTTCTGTCAAAGCCGCGAGAAAAAGATTACCAAAGCTATGGCCGCCGAGATCGCCCTCGCCGCGAAAACGGTGTTGGAATAACTGCGACAGAAGGCGCGAGTCTTCCGAAAGAGCGACCATGCAGTTCCTGATATCCCCGGGCGGGAGCATTTGCAGCTCATCGCGGAGCCGTCCGGAACTGCCCCCATCATCCGTCACCGCGACAATCGCGGACAGATCGTCGAGCCATGCCGGCTCGGTGTCGCGCT
Organism: Pyrinomonadaceae bacterium; assembly: GCA_035536695.1. Lineage (GTDB taxonomy): Bacteria > Acidobacteriota > Blastocatellia > Pyrinomonadales > Pyrinomonadaceae > OLB17. Next base: position 5,768 of record DATLNN010000243.1, read on the forward strand.
CGTCTACAAATCGCTTCAGCCCCGAAAGCAGCGTCGACAGGCCATTTCCGCCACCGATCGCGACAAAATTCAACCCGCCGGAACTATCGGAGAATAGATGATGTTTCATCGACGTAGGAAGAAACCCAGAGAGGTTTTAATGGGCAAGATGAAGGTGAAGGGCACCGAATAATTAGCCGGCAAGCGCGACCGGCACGATTAGTCTAGCATTTTCGCCGCGGCGTTTGCGAAAAAAAGGATGATCTGCCCGATTACGCCGCACTGGGATAAAAAAAGCTTGTTGTTCGTTTAAGGTATGGTAGATTTAGTTTTGCGGCTTGTTGCCGAGACCATCCGGCCGTACGCGCCACATCATAAATTCACCGATCAACTTCCTCGCCCGGGCTTCGCTCGAGAATACCCAATGGCAAAAACGCCTTTTATCTTACAAGAACATCAGTTTCAGCGGCTTAAGACCGTCCTGGCCCGGCTCTGCGTTGAGTGTGCTGCCCGCGTCGTTTTTCTGATCGACCGGTAACGAGTGGTCCATTCAGGTGGGACCTACGAACGGGGTACGCGTGGTCGCATTTGCGCC
>DATLNN010000244.1:0-6303 GCA_035536695.1 Pyrinomonadaceae bacterium
GAACGAATCGTTGGGGCCGCCAAACGAGAAATTGGCGATGTTGTTGCGGCCAACATAGTGGCCAAGCCGGGTGGTCGCAACGCTCGGGTCAAAGGTTGACGCCGGATTCGTTACGCCGACGAAGGCGTTCGTAAAATCGCCGGTTGAGAATTCTTCGGTAAGGGAGCGCGTATTGTTGAGCCAGTAATATCCAAAGCGCACCTCGTTTATCAGGCTCGGCGAAAAGATGTGCGTATCGCCGATGGAGAGCGTCCGATTCTTATCGTTGCGCCTGAGCGTAGTGGGTGACACCAAGCTGTTCGGGTCCGGGAACGAATCGAGCCCCGGGAAATTGGCGAAGAACAGTGTGCCGTTCAGCGTATTGTTTGAGCCCAACTGGGTGTCGATGCGCCCCGTGAACTGATGTTGGCGGAATTTGGACGGCTCGACGCCGATGAATTCGACAAGTGGGTTGTTTCGCTGCAACGTCCGCGTGGTAATGCCGGGAAACATGCCGAACTGGTAAGCTCCCGTACCCGTCTGATCCACAATACCGAGAGCGCGTACATTTGTTACGGTTGGAATATAAAAACCGCCTGTCACCGGGTTGCGCAGATTGAACAGACGAAAAGCGACATCGCTGATGTCATTCGGGAGGAGACAGGCCGTGCCCGCGCAGCCGTTGAACTGGTTAAATGCTGAGGCGATCGCCCCCTTTGATCGGTCATTGCCGAGCACTGTCAGAGCCTGGGGAAGAATTGTCCGTGTGCGTGCGGTCGGCACCAGGCCGGTATTGGCGTCCGTATACTGATAACCGCCAAAGAAGAACCCCCTGTCGCGGATGATCGGGCCGCCGAGGGTAAAACCGGCTTCGGTCCGGTCGGCACGGGGCTTTTCGTTGCCGCTCCGCTCAAGGAAGAATTCGTTCGAGTTGAACCGTTTGTTCTGCAGGTAGTAATAGGCCGAGCCGGTAAAATTGTTACCACCGGCCTTGGTCACGATCTGGAAATTGCCGCCGCCGCTGCGCCCCGTAGACGCGTCGTAGAGTGATGTCTGCAGCTTTACTTCCTGCAGCGTCTCGGGAGCCGGCGAGATGTTGTCGCTCAGGCTTCCCTCGTTGCTCGTTATGTTTGTCGCGTCGATGCCGTTATAGGTAAGGCTAGTCGACGTCGTGCGAGTACCGTTGACCGATGGCGAGATGTTGCCGTTGCCGTTAACACCCACGGGCGAAAGCTCGCTCGAAACTCCGGATTCAGAACCGAGCAGCCCCGTAAAGCTGCGAGTTGAGGTCGGAGTTTTTGTTAGTTGCTCGCCGGTGATCTGACGCGAGATCGTCGCGGATTCGGCCTGAACAAGCGGCTGTTCGGTCATTACGTCGACAAACACCTCTGCCGTTCCGATTTCGAGAGTCACGTGCACCCTGCGTGCAACTGACGCCTCTACCTCCGCCTGCGGCGTCCGGCCTTTCTTAAAGCCGTCCTTCTCAAACAAAACGCTATACGTGCCGACCGGAAGTAATGCCACCGTCCAGCGGCCGTCTTCATTCGTGACGGCGGTGCGGGTCGCACCGCTTCCGGTGTTTATTGCCGTTACGCTAGCGCCTGGAATTACCGCCCCATTTTGATCCGTCACTACCCCTGTCAACGAACCTGTTGCCTGGGCAGTCGCCAGCGCCGTAAAGGTTATTATCAATAGCATGGATGAAATCGCGTTTTTTAACTTCATAAATAGTTCTCGACCGGTTCTCGAAGTGCCATCGTCGCGGTGTTGGCTGTAGTAAGACTTAGTTTCGCTGCACCGCGTTACGGCAACATGACGCGCGGGTTAACAACTTGTTAAATTGCTGCCCGCTCGGCTTTTCGCGGCCGTACGCCTGTGATTAAATTCACCAGGAGGAAGCGGTCTTAGTATATGAAAGGAACAATTCTCATAGTCGAGGACGACCCGGACATCGCCGAAGGATTGAGATACAATCTCAGTCGCGCGGGGCTAAAGACGCAGGTCGCCGAAAGCGGGGAAAAGGGCCTCCGTCTGGCCAACGAGGGCAAAGTGCCGCCGTCGCTGATCGTCGTTGATCTGATGCTGCCTGGTATGAGCGGTATGGAGCTCTGCCGGCGGCTGCGGCGTGAGCCTTTCACCGAAAAAACGCCGATAATAATCCTGACCGCAAAGGCCTCGGAATCGGATAAACTTATGGGCTTGGAGCTTGGTGCGGACGATTACATGATCAAGCCGTTCTCGGTCAAAGAGCTTGTCGCACGCATCCGCGCGGTGCTCAGGCGCTCTGCGGTGAATGAAGCGTCAAGATACGAGGACGAGCATCTGTCGATAGATTTTACTGAGATGCGCGTGGCGTGCCGCGGGCAAAACGTAAAATTGACACGTAAGGAGTTCGCTTTGCTAGAAGCCTTAGCCCGCAATCCTAACCGTCTAGCGCCGAGGCAGAAACTGCTCGACGACGTTTGGGGCTACACCTATTTTGGCGACACGCGAACCCTCGACGTTCATATTCGGCGGTTGCGGCAAAAGCTCGGCGACTGCGCCTCGCGCATCGAGACGGTCGTCGGCATCGGCTATCGATTCATGGGAGACGAGGATGCAGGAGTCGGCAGAAGTAACGGCATATAGATGAGCCTGGCGACACAAAAAGATGGGTCTTTTCAGTCGCGGGAGTTGCTGCAGGAGATGATCAGCAGCATTCGCGAAGGCGTGATCATCGTTGATCGCGACGGTCGGGTGCTGGCCTCCAACCCGGCGGCCCGCAGCCTTTTGGCCGGCGGCGAAAAGATCGAATCGCGCCGGCTGGAGGAAGTCGTCGCCGACCAAGCGGCGCATGATGCTATCGGGAGAGCCCTAAAAAACGGCGAGAGTACCGAGACGAAGATCGAAATAGCCGTCCGTCATGACAACCGCGTTTACGACCTTAGGGCCGCTCCATTGAGCTTTGCGGAAAAACGCGGTCAGCGTCACGCGATCGGCATTTTTTACGACATCACGCGCCTGGAGCGGCTGGAAAAGGTGCGGCAAGAGTTCCTTTCGAACGTCTCGCACGAACTTCGGACGCCGCTGACATCGATACTAACGTTTGTCGAAACGCTCGATGACGGCGGGCTCGAGGACGAGGAAAACAGCCGGCGCTTTCTACAGGTCATCCGGCGCAATGCTGAGCGGATGCACCACCTGATCGACGACGTACTCGAGCTTTCGCTGATAGAGGCGGGGAAAGTGACCGTCAATCCGGCTGCGATCCAACTCGCGCCGCTCGTGGACGAAGCTTGGTCTTCGCTCACGAAGAAAGCACAGAAACGCGGTATTTCATTTGAAAATCAGGTGCCGAGAGCGACCACGGTTTTCGCGGATTCGCGCCGGCTCGAACAGATACTCATCAACCTTATGAGCAACGCGATCAAATTCAACCGGGAAGGCGGCACGGTCATCGTCGCCTACGAAGAGTCTGGCGGCTCTCAGCATATTCACGTGGCCGATAACGGGGACGGCATCGAGCGTTTACACCTGCCCCGTATATTTGAACGCTTTTACCGCACGGACTCGGCACGCTCGCGCGAGCTCGGTGGAACTGGTCTCGGGCTTGCTATCGTAAAACACCTAGCCCGGCTCCACCATGGAGCGGTAACGGTTATTTCCACAATCGGCACGGGATCGACGTTTACCGTCTCACTTCCCGCCCAACCTTCGGCGACCGAAACGCAAACGTCCGCCTGACCTATCATAGCCAAGGTTCAGGTGTGAACTTTGCCTTCTAAATTATCGTCGTTACGATCTCGCGGATGCTGCGCTGGAGATCGCGGTCATCGGTGATGGGCGAGCAGATGGCGACCTCGGCGGCGTCGACGGGAGAGATGCCGCCGGCGATCATTTGGGCGGCGTAGATGAGCAGGCGGGTGGAAACGCCCTCTTCGAGGCCGTGGCCTCGGAGGTTTCGCACCTTTTGGCCGATCTTGACCAGGTCCGCAGCAATATCGGTGCCTATCCCGCCTTCTTTGGCAACGATCTCGGTCTCGGCGTCGGCATCCGGATAGTCAAACTCCATCGCAACGAAACGCTGGCGAGTCGATTGTTTCAGGTCCTTCAAGATCGACTGGTAACCCGGGTTATACGAGACGACCAGCATAAATTCCGGCGGGGCGTCCAAAACTGTGCCGCGCTTCTCGATGGGCAGCCGGCGGCGGTCGTCCGTCAGCGGATGGATAATTACGACTGTGTCCTTTCGCGCCTCGACTACCTCGTCGAGGTAGCAAATGCCGCCGGCACGGACCGCGGAGGTTAACGGGCCGTCGTGCCAGACAGTCTCTTCGCCCTCGAGCAGAAATCGCCCGACGAGGTCCGTCGATGAGAGATCCTCGTGACAGGCGACCGTTATCAGCGGCCGGCCGAGACGATATGCCATGTATTCGACAAAACGCGTCTTGCCGCAGCCAGTTGGCCCTTTCAACATTGCCGGCAGCTTTGCCGCGTAGGCGGCCTCAAACAACTCGACCTCTTTGCCAATGGGCAAATAATACGGCTCGTCCTTGACCCTGTATTTCTCGACCGCTAGTTCCATGTATGCTTATTTTCAACGCAAAGCTGCAGAGAACGCAAAGGCGCAGGAGAAGACGAAATTTGCACTCATATCACCCTGCATCGAGTCCGACATCCTCGCGGCGTCGTCAGGTGCGCCGGAAGGGCTCGCCGCGGCTTCGAGTTCGGGGCCCTGTGCCTTGCACAGATGCGGTAACGACCCCATAATCTCTGCATGCGAGTTTCTGTCCGCCTTTTGCTTGCCGTCATATTTGTTTTCTCAGCTGGCTTGTGCGTAGCTCAGACGAACAAGACCATAGTTCTCGTTCGCCATGCCGAAAAGGCGCCGGCACCACCCACCGAGCCTGATCCGGAGCTCTCGCCGGAGGGACGAGAACGGGCGCAGCGTTTCATGAAGGCCGTCGCAAAGCGTTATAAGCCGCACGAAATATTCTCGACCAACTACAAACGCACCCGCCAGACCGCCGAACCGGTCGCCCGGAGGCGTAAAAAAGACATCCAGACTTACGACCCGGCCAAGCAGAACGAACTGGTCGCGAAGATAATGGCGGGCAAAACGGACCATTATCTGATCGTCGGTCATAGCAATACGATTCCCGTGCTTGCCAATCTGCTGGCCAAAAAAGAGATCTTTCGCAACCTGGCCGAACCTGAATACGGCGTTTACTGGGTCATCAGGATGAAGAACGGCGCGTTGACGCGCATCGAGGTGTTTTCTTATTAACATGAGATCTACTTCTGTTCGATTTCTTCCGTCTCTACTTCTGGTTGCCTTTGCCTCCGCAGTGTTCGGACAGAAACCCGTCGCGCCGCGCCCGAACGAAGTGTTTTGGACCGAGCTTCAAAAGCTCTGCGGCAAGGCCTACTCCGGCACGGTGGCTGCGGCACCGGCTGATGACCCAACATTTAAGGACAAAGCTCTGACCATGCATGTCCGCTCGTGTCAGAAGGACCGTATCCGCATACCATTCAACGTTGGCGACAACCGTTCCCGCACGTGGGTCCTGACACGTAAGGGTGGCCGCATCGAGCTTCGCCACGACCACCGCCACGAGGACGGCAAACCCGACGCCGTCACCATGTACGGCGGCTGGACGACGAGCGTCGGGATGCCGACCCGGCAGATGTTCCCGGCAGACGACGGGACAGTCAAGGTCATCGCGGCAGCCGCGACCAACGTATGGTGGATAGATCTCACGCCGGGCGAATCGTTTAGCTACAACCTCCGCCGCTTGGGCAGCGAGCGATATTTCAGCATCAAATTCGACCTGAAGAACACGATCGCAGCACCGCCGGGCCCGTGGGGCTGGAAGGATTAGCTTATGGCCGACACGGACCAAGATCTAATAAATCTCGGCAGCCAATGGGCGGCGGCGATGGTTCCTAACGATGCGGGGCTGATCGGCAGCCTTATGGCTAATGTTCTTCACGCCGGAGGAGCCGGCGTCGCAGGCGAGGGCGCCTGCGTTCCTGGCATGCTCACGCGGACGTCATAAACGCGAATTTTCTTACTTCTTGGTGCTATTTTTCCTACCCCGGTCATACTGCGGGACAGGTTTGGGACAGGGATCTTATTGTAAACATTGGTAGTTACGCATTTTGTCCCGTTGTCCCGTTGTCCCACAAAGAAATATGCCTTTTGGAGGCGCGCGGCTGCTGGCATTTATTACCCACCCACCTCTAGTTAAGTTGTCAAAGAGCCATTGGTGAGGCCGCCAATTCTTGTTGCAAGGCTAGCATATTGTTGCAGCAAAAGCAATTTTTTCTAGCTGCATGGAACCG
>DATLNN010000245.1:0-5036 GCA_035536695.1 Pyrinomonadaceae bacterium
GATCAGGGATCTTAGAAACTCCCCGTTTGCTTTGTTCATCCCCATGACCGGGATAGTAGAAGCACGCACGGTTGCAGACTCAAGCTCGCCGTCCACGTTATTGAAGATAAGTACCGCTATCGCGCCTTTCGCGAAAGCAAATGCGGCCTTGTTTGAGAAAAGGCCCGTTCCCGCGCCCGGTGCCGGCGGCTGATCGACGTTTACCGAACCGCCACGGGCGATCAGGGCGATCTTGCCGCGGACCGAATCGGGCACCTGATCCGGCGTCTCGGCGAATCCGCAATAGACGTAATTATTTGTGATGTTATTTGTTACCGGCGCGGCACCGTCTAGCAGATTCGCGATCATGCCGGTCCTGTCGCCGGCAACGACGTCAACAGTATTGACACCGCCGGCCGGGTCAGTGTTGGCACCGACCGCTATAACATGCTTGCCCGCGGCGGGTGAGCCGACCGTGCTCTGTCCGGGGCCATCGTTGCCCGCCGAGGCCACAACTATTGTGCCCATCAAAGCGGCGTTGCTCGAGGCGACCGCGGATGGATCGTCAGGACCACCGGCTCCGCCAAGGCTTAGGTTAATGACATGAGCTATCGGTTTCGGCTGCAGAGTGAGTGATACGGGCGATACTGCGTCTTCGATAGCCAGGATCGTTCCCGGCTCTGGACACAGGCCGACACCCAAACAAACCTTGTAACCCATCAGGCGTGCTTGCGGAGCCATGCCGTGAACCCGAACGTCGTCCGCGGTCGCGGGAATACCGTCAGCACCGGGCGCCATCCCGAGATAGCCTGCGATATTCGATGCAGCGGCAGTACCATGTCCGTAATCATCGGGCAAACCGCCCGTGAATGTCATATAGTAATTTACCTTGCGGTTAGAATTTGTCGCGGCAGTCGGCGGCGCCAGGCCTAACCGCGGAGGCGTTGGGTCGCCCCCAAACATGGCGTGTGTCCAGTCAATGCCGGTGTCGAGCACCGCAACGTTCATGCCCTGGCCCTCATAGCCCTCGTTGAACGTGTCGAAAGGCGTTAGTTCAGCATACTGTCCATAATTTTGCGGCGCGCGAACATAATCCACGCTCTTTTCCAAGTTCAGCTTCAGGTCGCGGCTCGGCCTGACCGCTTTGACCTGCGACATCGAGCGGATCACGCTGACAGCGTTCGCCGGAACGTTAAGAGCGAGCCCGTTGTAAACCAGGTTGTAGCGAAAATCTACGTGGCCCGCCAGGCTGCCGTCAAAATTGGGCACGTCAATGCCGTCAATCTCGAAGCTGACGCCGCGCGACGCCAAGGCGCCGAGAAAGGCGTCTTGCTCGCTCTTGATACCATCGCGTCGAGCCTGCAGCTGCTCAGCACTGACACTGCGGCCGGCCCGCTCTTCGCGGGCTTTCCAGACCGCGGCGGGCTCAGTATTGAGCTCAACGATCACCGTGCTTCTTAAACCCGACGCGTGAACGGATCCGGCCAGATCACCAAATGTCGCTGCCAGCATCGAACAAAGTGCTAAAACAGTTACAACCAAGGTTAGTGAACTGGCTTGTCGGCGCCCCGACTTGTTGTATTGATCAGAATTTTTCATTGTCTTGTCTCCATTTAGTTTTATGTAAACGGCCGCTCTTTTCCTGATCGCGTAGGTAACTGTTGCTCGATCGCTGAAGCTCCCGTTTGACAGCAAGTTTCGCTGGCGTGCCTTGAGTAATAGTTGACCGTTCCCAGAAAGACTTGAGGAAAACTTGAGAGCTATTCATCGACCATCGGAGAAAGGTCGAGGATTATGCTAAATTCGAGGTTCAAGCAGAATGCTAAAAGTACTGAACATAGCCGGGGCCAGGCCTAATTTTATGAAGGTCGCCCCGATCTACGCCGAAATGAAGCGGCGCGATACGGACTTTGAGCCGATGATCGTTCACACCGGCCAGCATTACGATGCGTCGATGTCCGATGCATTTTTTGACGATCTCAGGATGCCCACACCCCATCTTCATCTCGGCGTCGGGTCGGCTTCGCATGCAGTCCAGACGGCTAAGATCATGACTGAATTCGAGCCGGTCGTATTACGCGAAAAGCCTGACTGGGTGCTCGTTGTAGGCGATGTAAATTCGACCATCGCGTGTGCCCTCGTCTGCGCAAAACTCGGTGTAAAGGTCGCACACGTTGAGGCCGGGCTGCGTTCGCGCGACAGGTCGATGCCGGAGGAGATCAACCGCATTCTTACCGACGCGATCTCAGACCTTCTGTTTACAACATCGCAGGATGCAGACGAAAACCTGCGTGCCGAGGGGATTGCGGGCGATAAAATCAGGTTTGTCGGTAATGTGATGATCGATTCGCTACTCGGCCATTTAGAGCTTGCGGAAAGTTCGCCTGTACGCGACTTTCTCGGTATCGAGGCCGGCGGTTACGGAGTGCTGACGCTGCATCGACCGTCGAATGTCGATGACCCTGAGATCTTCAAAGGAATTCTCGATGCTTTGCTTGCGATCGCCGAACGGCTGCCGATCATTTTCCCTGTTCACCCGCGTACCCGGGCCCGAATAGAAGAATTTGGGTTTGGGCCGACGATCTCAGGAACTGGTCTCCGACTTATTGAACCACTTGGCTATCTTGATTTTATGCGCCTGTACAGCGGGGCACGTCTCGTCATGACCGACTCCGGCGGGCTGCAGGAGGAAACGACCGTGTTCGGGATACCATGTCTCACGCTGCGGGACAACACCGAACGTCCGATCACGATCGAGATGGGTACGAATATTCTTGTCGGAACAGATCCGCGTAAGATCCGCAACGCGGCTATGGGCGTGCTCGATTCCGCCCCGGGACGTACCGACGCGATAATTCCGCCGCTGTGGGATGGCCGGGCGGCCAAGCGCATCTGTGACGAGCTGATATCACCTGGCCGGACCCGGCCCTGAGCCAGGCCTACTGGCTCTTTTCCACTGGATATTTGGCGTTTACCCAAGCCTGGGTCCCGCCAACGAGTGCAAAACCGTTATTAAATCCTCTTCGTTTTAGTTCAGATACCAAACTGGCACTGGTGTTTTCGTTCGGTCAGGAACAGTAGACAATTATTTTCTTGTCTTTGGGGAGGCTCCCGATCTTCGCGTCGAGCGTGCCGCCCGGGATGTTGATCGCACCCTTTATGTGTTCGGCCTTGTAGGCGGCCTCGGCGCGCGAATCAACAAACACGGCGGTCCCCGCGTCGAAGGCCGCTTTTGCATCGGCAAGCGAGATCCGCGCGGCATCGTCGTGCGGGGTCACCCCGACAACCAGCGGCGTCGCGTTTACGGCCGGTGCCGAATTGGCGTCCGCTGTATTACCGGCGGCCGTCGCCTGCGTAGCAGGCCCGTTATCATTCTTAGCGGTCGTGGCCGCCGGCTGACAGCCGGAGGCGGACGCGGCAAGCGAAAGTAACAATAAAGCAGTTATTTTCATATTTACTTCTCCCCAAAGGCCGCGAGCACCTCGTCGGCATGGGCCGCGACATCTACCTTATCAAAGATCTTCGCGATCTTACCTTCAGCGTCGATCAGGAAGGTCTTGCGATTAGTGCCCATATACTTTTTCCCGTACATGCTCTTTTCACCCCATACGCCGTAATCATTTACGATCTTCTTATCGGTGTCGGCGAGCAGGTCAAAAGGAAGCTGATATTTCGAGATAAATTTCTGGTGCGATTTCTCGCTATCGGTCGAAACACCCAGCACGCGGATGCCCTTTGATCTATAAACATCGTCGGCATCCCGAAACGAACACGCCTCTTTCGTACACCCGGGCGTATCGTCCTTCGGGTAAAAATACAAGACCACCCTATGGCCCTTGAGGTCGGCCAGCTTGACCTGGTTTCCAGCCTGATCTTTGGCATCGAAATCCGGTGCCTTGTCGCCTTCTTTGAGCATAAACTCCCTGATAAGCTAGAATTCTCTTCTGCGATTGTAGCATGTGAAGCGATGAAACTGCTCAGCGAAAAGAAGGCCATTGTGCGTCTGAGATCTCTAATTTCAAATTTCAGATCTGAAATTTCAAATTTCGAGCGCCGGGCAAAAGACTGCGCCAGCTGCGAGGTCAATGGCTCGTGCTGCCTCGACGCACATTTTGTGAATGTGCATATTTCGCGACTTGAGGCGGTTGTAATTAATGACGCCATAGATAACATGCCAGATATCCGCCGGCGGGTTGTTCGAGCCCGAATAGACGAGGCTATCGCCCGATATGCCCTGACATCTGATGGAAATACATTTGATCAGACATACTCATGCCCGCTGTTTGAGCGAGGGATCGGGTGCCTGGTCCATAATGTCGGGAAACCGACTGCATGCATTGCTCATGCCTGCTATGAAAATGCCGGCGACATGCCGCCTAACGAGCTCGAGTCAAATGTCGAGCGAGCGATCGATGGCTTGAACGATCGCGTCTATGGACGAACCCACCGATGGCTCTCGATCCCACTCGCACTGACACGCTACCGGACACGCCGCCGCATGCTGTACCGATAACAGCCGGCGGAAGCCTGATCGATAAACTCGGACTGGAAGGCGAGCGTCTCGCGCGCCAGCCGGAGTCTTCGACGGCCCGCTGGCGAGCGCTCCGCGAGTTCTCTCCAGTCAGAATGTATGCAGCCTGCTTGAGCCGCGGTTGTGCATTCTGACGGCAATTGAGACGGCATCGATCTGGTCGTCGTGAGTGCCGGAGGGGAAAGAGCAGGCTTCGTCGATAAACTCCTGGTTCCAGCCGCCGCGTACGAGGTAGACGCGTCCCTCTTCGGCGAGCGCGATCCAAGGGAGGGCCCGGGTTATCTTGTCGCCTTTTACCGCAACACCTCGGAGGGTGCGTCCCCTGATGCTGGCGTCGCGTCTGAGGTCCTGGATAACGGCGTGGCCGTTTGCCGAGAGCTCCACTCCGTGTTCGGTGTCGGGTTCGTCGAGTATGCGTCCCCGGATGAATCGGCGCTGGTAGGGATACTCCATGCGAGAGCGAAATCCGCCGTCGATGTACATGCTGCCCTCTCGGTCAAAGGCTACACGGAGCGAGGCGGTGTAG
>DATLNN010000246.1:0-6316 GCA_035536695.1 Pyrinomonadaceae bacterium
GGATGGCGATACTGCCGCACGAGAGCAACGGTCCGGTCATCAAAAACCGGTACGATCACGGCACTACCCTTGTGGACGACGACTTCGCGGTCGTACTCAACCTCGCCCTCGCGGATCGAGTCGATGCGAACGTCGAATATGCGGCCTTTATAGAGTTCTCTGGTGTCGATGGTTTGCGGCATCACACGATTCTAACAAATCGCTAGAGATACGATAGAATCATTCTGAGTCGGAATAACTGATAACTGCTAAGTGATAGCTGCTAAGTGAAGAAGTTAAGGATCGGTCTAGGCGTAACGGGCGGGATCGCGGCATATAAGGCGGTCGAGGTTTTGCGCGCGTTGCAGAAGGCTGGATGCGATGTTTCGGTGGCGATGACGCGGCATGCTACGGAGTTTGTTAGGCCATTGACGTTTCGATCTTTGACGGACAGGCATGTGATCGTCGACGATTACGACCCGGCGAATCCGGACCCGATTGCTCATATCAATTTTTCGCAGAATATCGATCTGCTGCTCGTTGTTCCGGCGACGGCGAATATACTTGCCAAGTTTGCTTACGGTTTGGCGGACGATTTTTTGTCTTCGACATATCTCGCCTCGACCGCGCCGGTGATGATCGCTCCGGCGATGAATGTGACAATGTGGGAGCATCCTTCGACGAAGCGTAATGTTGCGAGGCTCAGACGCGACGGCGCGCATTTTGTCGAGCCGATCGCGGGCGAATTGGCGTGTAAAACAGTTGGCACGGGGAAGCTTGAGGATGTTGAGAATATCGTCGCGCAAGCATTGGCATTGTTGTCAGTACCGGGAGCGATAGCGACCGGTGGTTCAAGCGATGATGAACAAGTCCCGACAGGCAAAATCCCGCTCGCTATGGCTTCGGGTACTGACACGAGCGTGACAGAGGACCTGGCGGGCGAGCGATTCCTCATCACGGTCGGCGGGACGCGGGAGGCAATCGATCCTATTCGGTACATTTCTAACCATTCGTCCGGCAAAATGGGCTATGCGATAGCCGAGGCGGCCGGGGCGAGAGGGGCAGAGGTGACGGTCGTCGCCGGGTGGACTACCGTGGATACGGCTGCTAATGCAAAGGTCTTTCGAACTGTCTCGGCGGCCGAGATGCATGACGCGGTAATGCGGGAGCTGCCGAACGCCACCATTTTTGTTGGTGCTGCTGCGGTCGCCGATTACGCGCCGGCGAACACGGCCGGAGCCAAGATAAAGAAAGACGGGCGCGAGTTCATGATACTTGAACTAAAGAAGACGCAGGACATTTTAGCCGAAGTCTCAAAGAACCGAAAAAATGGCATGCTGGTCGTCGGGTTTGCCGCCGAGACAAACGACGTCATAGGCCACGCCCGCTCGAAGCTGAAGAAAAAGAAGCTCGATATGGTAGTTGCCAACGACATCACACAAGAGGGTGCCGGATTCAACACGGACACGAACATTGCAACCATCGTGACCCGCGGCGGCGGCCAGATCGAACTGCCGCTAATGTCAAAACGCGAAATGGCGGACCGGATACTGGACGAGATCGTTAAGCTGCGGGAGGTGCGGAGGCCTGCGCGTGGGCAAGAGCTTAGCTCAAAAGTTGAAGGTTAAGCCATTGCTAACGCGCGGGCTTCTGCACCGGGCCGAAAAGAACTTCAAAACGCTGACATGATGAAGGGAACAGACCTTGCGGATCTGATATCCGACGTTAAAGAGCAAGTGCTGTATGTGCAGGAGCTGGGTGTTGAAAGCTTCGATGTGAAGCTGAGTGCCCCTGTTGGCCATGGCTCGGCGATGGGCGTAGTTGAGGCCGGAATGGAACCGGTCTCGCCTCTCGGGCCAGATCTCAGATCGGAAATTTCAAATGCCCCGGCACCGGCAGTGAGATCGCCCGGCGCCTCCCGGCTTGCGAGTCTGCCGTCGCTTGCCAGTCGGCCGACCGCGGCGCCGGTTCGAAGCCCGGAAGCGCTCGAGGCAGAGGCCATACAGGAGGTGTCTGCTGACAATTCGTCGATCCTCCGACACGTCCTGCCGGCAGTGATGGATACTCCGAAGCCAGAAACTGCGTTTGGTTACATCGCCCGATCGTTGCCGGAGTCAGTTGAGACGGTCGAGCAGATACGTGCGGAGATCGGCAATTGCACCCGCTGCGCCCTCTACGCGAAAAGGACACAGATCGTGCACAGCCACGGGAATTTCGCTGCTCAATTAATGTTTGTGGGCGAGGCGCCGGGTGCTGACGAGGACGCCCAGGGATTTCCGTTTGTGGGACGGGCCGGAAAACTGTTGACCGACATCATCCAGGCCATCGGATTGACACGCGAAAGTGTTTTTATCGGCAATATCAACCGCTGCCGGCCACCGGGCAATCGTCCGCCGGTGCCGGAGGAAACGGCCGCGTGCAGGCCGTTTCTGCTCCGCGAGGTCGCTGTTGTCAGGCCGCGGGTGATCGTTGTGCTGGGCAACACGGCAACGCAGAACCTGCTGGGCATCAAAACGCCGATCTCTAAACTGAGAGGCAATTTTCAGGATTACTTCGGCGTCAAAGTGATGCCTACATTTCACCCGGCCTATCTGCTTCGCGACCCGCACAAAAAACGCGAAGTCTGGGAAGATTTGAAAAAGGTGAGGGATTATTTGGCAGGGGAATGAGATGCGAAAGCCCGCACGTTAGCAAAAGGGCTAACTCGATCGTTGAATGTTAAGCCCTTGCTCACGCGCAGGCTTCTGCATGCGACTCGAGCTTAAACGAAGGTTATGAAGAAAATACTTGTTCTATTGCTGGTGACAGCCGTCTGGGTTTTTCCACTGTCGGCTCAGAAGAGCGCCAATTCTCTGAAACAGCTTCAGTCGCCCCAGTCGCCACGTCTCGGCTTTATGATCCACGGCGGTGCGGGCGTTATAACGCGTGGCTCGCTGACGCCCGAGAAGGAAAAGGAATTCCGCGTAGAGCTCGAAAAGGCTGTTCTCGCAGGTTATAGAGCTCTCCGGGATGGCAAGTCGAGCATGGACGCGGTCGAGATCGCTATCCGGCTGATGGAGGACTCACCGCTTTTCAACGCGGGGAAAGGCGCGGTTTTCACGCACGATGGCAAAAATGAGCTGGACGCTTCGGTGATGGATGGGAAGACACAGGCCGCAGGTGCGGTGGCTGGGCTACGGCGCGTCAAGAATCCGATCACACTGGCCCGGGCCGTGATGGAAAGGTCGCCCCATGTGATGATGGTCGGCGACGGGGCGGAAAAGTTTGCCCGGGAACAAAAACTCGAGATCGTGGATGAAAAGTATTTTTGGACGCAGCACCGGTGGGATGCGTTGCAGAAGATACTCAAGGAAGAAAGTGAGAAGGTGATAAAGGGCGGCGGTGAGAAAGGAAAGGGTGCAAGTGCCAATGTCGGAGAAACGCCTTTCTCACGCCTTGATTCTAACCGTTTCGGAACTGTCGGGGCGGTCGCTCTCGACAAAGACGGCAATCTCGCGGCTGGCACGTCAACCGGCGGAATGACCAACAAGAAATATGGCCGCGTCGGCGATGCTCCGATCATCGGTGCGGGAACGTATGCAAATAACAACACGTGTGCGGTTTCGGCAACGGGATGGGGCGAGTATTTTATCCGGCTCGGCGTGGCACGCGACATTGCCGCGATAATGGAATATCAAGCTATGCCGGTCCAGAACGCGGCTGACCGCGTGATACAGAAACTGCAGAAACTCGGTGGCGACGGCGGCGTGATCGCGATCGACGCCGCGGGGAATATGGCCGTTTCGTTCAATTCCGAGGGGATGTATCGGGCTTATATCGATTCGGAAGGGAAGGCGGTTGTACAAATTTACAAGGAATAGGAACTTTGCCGGCGAATAACTCGAATAATGCGAATAGCAGACTAAGAGTTTCTTGATCGTTTTATTCGCGTTTTTCGCGGACAAGAATCCATATGCTTTCAGCAGAGATCATCGCTATTGGGTCCGAACTTCTCACTCCGACAAAAACAGATACGAACAGCCTTTGGCTAACCGAGAAACTTAACGATCTCGGCATCGACCTCAAACTCAAGACGATAGTCGGCGACGATGGTGAGCGGCTTGAGGAGGCCGTTCGCGATGCGATGCGCCGCTCTGAGATCGTCATCACGACCGGCGGGCTGGGGCCGACCGAGGACGACATTACACGCGAATATACCGCTCGTGCCATCGGCAGGGAGTTGGTATATCACGACGAAATAGAGGCTCATCTTCGCGAGCGCTTTCGCGGCTGGGGGCGCGAGATGCCCGCGATCAACAAGCGGCAGGCGTATGTGATCGACGGTGCCGAGATACTTGCGAATCCTAATGGCTCGGCGGTCGGTATGCTTGCCGAGGTCGACGGTAAGCTGCTTGCAATTTTGCCCGGGCCGCCGCGTGAAAATCAGCCGATGTTCATGGAATTCGTTTATCCGCGGCTTCAGCGGATCGCGGGCGAAGGTTTCGTCCGGCGCCGGCTTTTGCGTGTTACGGGCGGCGAGTCAGCGGTCGACGAGGTGGCGGCACCGATCTACCGCGCCTTCCCGGACGTTCAGACGTCTATACTCTTTAACCGGAGTGAAGTCGAGGTGCACATCGCGGCCCGTGCCGCAAGCGCCGATGCGGCACAAGCGACAGCCGATGAGGTATGTGAAAAACTTGTTTCCGCACTGGGCAGAGCCGTTTTTTCGACGAATGGCGACACGCTCGAGCAGGTCGTGGGCGCGCGACTCAAGAGTCTTGGGCAAACAGTTTCGGTGGCTGAAAGCTGTACCGGCGGTCTTGTGTGCCGCCGGCTCACAGAAGTGCCGGGCTCATCTCAGTATTTCCTGCAAGGCGCGATCACATACTCGAACGAAGCGAAGATCGATATGCTCGGCGTTGATCCCGCGATTCTCGATATGCACGGAGCCGTGAGCGCGGAATGCGCTGAGGCGATGGCGCGGGGGATGCACGAGCGTGCCCAGACCGACCATGCAATTTCGATCACTGGAATTGCGGGGCCGGGCGGAGGGAGCGAGGCGAAGCCTGTGGGCACGGTCTTTATCGGATATGCCGGCATGGAGGGCGTGAAGTCGATCAAACTCGTGCTTCCAGGTGACCGCTATCTTGTCCGGTGGCGTTCGAGCCAGGCGGCGTTGGATTATCTCAGGCGTCAGCTGGAACACGTTTAGACGATGTATCTTGGGAGCGCCAGATCGTGGCCGCACGGAGGCGCCGTCGAAGACTCGGCGAGGCAAGCGGGACGCTTGCCGCTCCAGTCAAGTTCTACTGCGCTATAATGCTGTTTTTTGAAACTTTGCCGCATCGGTCGCGTGTAAAAGTTTCAGTAATAAGAGCTTGGTCTCTATTCTGACCCTGAAATAAACTGTAACAGTTATGAAAAGATCAACACATCTTCGTTTTCTGATCACCTTCGTTTTGCTGTTTTCGCTTTTCGCGCCTGTATCCACACTAGCGTTTGACGGTAAAAAGTATTTCCGCCAGGGCATGAAGCATGAGGATGCTCAGGAGTGGGACAAGGCAGTGGAGCAGTTTGCTCTCGCCGTGTCGGACAGCCCGAAAAATCCCGAATACCGGCTTCATCTCGTGCGCTCGCTGTTTAACGCGTCGCAGATGTATATGAAGAAAGGGTCGACGGCCGCAAAGGAGAAAGATTACGAGGCCGGCTATGTTGCGTTTAGAAAAGCGTACGCGTTTGACCCGACCAACGAGCTTGCAAGATCGGAGATGGAGCGGATGGTCCGTCTGCAGAAGGGGCTGAACGGAGATGCGCCTGACGATAAAGATGCAAATGGCGTAAAGCTCATCCAGACGGGGCACACGCAGAACGGAGCGGTAAATGGCGTTTTGCCGCAGGTGCCGCAGCGAATGGATCGGGTCCGCAATCTGAGTTTTAAAAGCGGCATCGACCTTCAGGACATAATAAAGGACCTGGCCCGCGAACTCGAGCTAAACGTTCTTTTTGATGTGGATTCATTCCGAACGCCTAACCGGAAAGTCCATATCGAACTCACAAATGTGACTCCCGCGCGAGCACTCGATTATATATTTCTTCAGGAAGGTCTCTTTTTTCAACGCGTCGGGCCGCGTACGATCCTTGTCGCGACGCAGCTTCAGCGGCAAAAGTTTCAGCAGCTTGTTTTGCGCACGTTTTATCTGGGCAACGCCGCTCCGAAAGATATAGCCAAGGTGATTACGGGTGCGATCCCGCCGCAGCAGGGCCGCAGCGGAACCCTCGTCCTTCAGGACGACGCTACGAATAGTGTCACGATTCGGGACACGGAGGAAAACATCCGGCTGATCGGTAAATTGATCTC
>DATLNN010000247.1:0-12150 GCA_035536695.1 Pyrinomonadaceae bacterium
GTTCACGAACGCGGTCTGGGGCTTCTTTTGCATGAAGCTCGGCCATACGCCAGTTGTTGATGTACTGGCCGCCCCGCATAGTGTCGGAGAAATGAACCTTCCAGTTGTCGCGGTCGTCGACATTGCCCATTGCAGCAGCCATGCCACCCTCCGCCATGACCGTGTGGGCCTTTCCGAGCAAAGACTTGCAGATCAGCCCGACGCTCACGCCCGCCGCCGATGCCTCAATAGCGGAGCGAAGCCCGGCACCGCCCGCGCCGATGACTATAACGTCATGTTCGAATGTTGGGTGATCAGTCATTCAGTTCGTCATCGGCTTGTCCCGTGTCCCGTTTGTCCTGCGTGTCCCGCTGTCCCGTTTGTCCCGCAGAGGTTGGGACAATCATTTTATCCGATACGTCGCACTCCTGGCGTTGCAAGTATAACACAGTGTACTAACTACGTAGAACAAAAGACAACGCCGTATCGGTCAGATCAGCCTTAGGTCCTGCCAAATGCCCATTGAGCAAAGACGCACATAGATATCGGAAAAGCCCACGACAAATAAACTTATCCAGGCAAACAGCATATGCCGCCTATTTAGCGAACTCACACATTCATACGCCTTTTTCCGAACGGGTTTATTAGACAGCACATCCCAGGCTCCGCCGACGAGGTGACGGAGCGAGTGGCAACTGAACGTATAAAGCCCGAGACAGATGACATTCGCGGTTAGGACGAGCGTTCCCAGACCGATGCCGAACCGCGTCGTCCCATCCGGCTGCGGGAACCACATCGCGCTCCATGCGTCATAGGCCAGAAACAACAGGAAGAAAAGCGCGATGTATAGGAAGTACCGATGAATGTTCTGGAGAATGAGCGGAAAGCTCCGCTCGCCGCGATAATTGTGCCGCGGCTCGCCGACGGCGCACGCCGGTGGGTCGGCCCACATTGCCTTGTAATAGGCGCCGCGATAGTAATAACAGGTAAACCGAAATCCGCCCGGTGCCCAAAGTATTAGTAACGCGGGCGAGAAAGGCAGCCACGACGGTATCCAACCCGGTTTTGGTCCGAATAAGGCATGCGGCGAATTTCCAAACAGCTCGGGCGAATAAAATGGGGAAAGATATGGCCCGTAAGTATAATGCTCGCCCTGAAATGCCGCCCACGTTGAGTAGACAACAAAAGCACCGAGGCCTAGAAACGTCAGCGCAGGCGCTATCCACCAGCCGTCTTTTCGCATCGTCTGGCCAAATCCGCGCCGCTGAATCGAAACCAAGTTTGATGCCATAAAATATGCAGCCAAAAGGAATTGATGATGCCGGGAACAGGTAATGTTTTACGTCAAAAGCAGGTGCAAGTCAAACAATCGGCTGATCGGCCCTAGTTGCAGAGAGGGGGAGAAAAAACGGCTTAAGATTAATTTCTGTCGGCCGCTAGGTCTTTACTATCAGCCGTTTACGCTACCCGCGCTAACGACGCCAGCGGCCGTAGAGCGCCGTGATTTCGCCCAGTGTTTCACGGACGTGATCGGTGAGATCACCTTCCTGCAGGCGCCATTGCCAATTGTTGTCTGTCGAACCGGGGCGGTTAAATCGTGCTTCGCGCCCGAGCCCGAGAATGTCCTGAGCGGGTATCAGCGCGGTGTCGGCGATCGACGCGAATACGGCACAGATCATGTGCCAATGAATATCGCGTCCGCTGCACCGAAGGTATTTTTTGCAATGATTCTTGACGTGCTTCGACTCTGATCTATACCATCCGACGGTCGTGTCGTTGTCATGCGTGCCGGTGTAAGCGACGCAGTTTTTGACGTAGTTGTGAGGCAAGTCGCGATTATGAGCGTCGCCGCCGAAGGCATAATGGAGGATGTGCATGCCCGGGAAGCCGAACGCATCGCGAAGCTCTTCGACCGCCGGTGTGAGAGCTCCGAGGTCCTCGGCAATGACCGGAAGTTCGCCCAGCTGATGGCTGATAGCGGAAAACACTTCATGGCCTGGCACCTCTATCCATTGGCCATTTTGGGCCGTCGGGTCGCTGTTCGGCACCTCCCAGTTTCGGCCAAATCCGATAAAATGATCGAGCCTAATGATATCCGTGAGCTGCATGTTAAATGACATGCGTGCCGTCCACCAGCTGAAATTGTCCTCGCACATCGCCTCCCAGTCATAGATCGGGTTGCCCCAACGCTGGCCCGTCGAGCAAAAATAATCCGGCGGTGTACCCGCGACGACCCTGGGCGAGCTGTCTTCATTCAGCTTGAACTGCCCCTGATTGCACCAGACGTCGACGGAATCGAGAGCGACGAAGATCGGTATATCGCCAATGATCTTGATGCCGTTCTCGTTGGCATATTGCCGGACGGCGTACCATTGCCGGTAGAAAAGGAACTGTCGAAACTGCTCTCGCTCAATGTCCACCGACAAGTCCGAATGCACTTCCTCGAGAGCGGCGCGGTCACGAAATTTGAAGCGATCGGGCCATTCATACCACGGCCGGTGGTCCTGGGAAAGCTTTAATGCCTTAAATGCCGCAAAATCATTGAGCCACCACGCATTCTCACTCGCGAATTGATGGAATTCCCCTTCGAGCCCTGAGTCACCAAGGGCTCCGTACGCCTCATCGAGCAGCCAATTCTTCCACCCATAGACTCCACCATAATCGGTTCTCCCAGACCGGAATTCGGGCGCATTGTCACAAACATCGGGTTGCAAGAGTCCATCTTCTACCAGTTTCTCCGGCGATATCAGGAGTTGATTTCCGCCGAAAGCTGATATGGACGAATACGGCGAGTCACCATAACCCGTTGCGACCAGCGGAAGTAGCTGCCAGTAGGTCTGCCCGGTGTCGCGGAGAAAGTCCACAAATCGATAAGCCTCATTGCCGAAATCGCCGATGCCAAAGCGCCCGGGCAGGGCGGTAGGATGCAAAAGTATGCCGCTGGCTCTAGGGAAGTTCATTCTGTGAGATGTATTATGCGCGAAATGATGCGCAGAGCCAAAACGGCAGAACTGCCCGCGTAAAGCGGGTGGGTCTCCTTCTGTCAGACCACGTGCGGTAGCGGGTGATTGAATTAATAATCCAAAGCTGCAGCTGACCGTGTTAACCACCCGCTACCGCAGGTGGTTCTGACTTGGTCGTGCCACCTGCTTACGAGGCGGTTCTGCCATATAATCAATCCATGGCCGACCTAATTATCAGAAGCCGTCAGGTCGTGAGGCCGGACAACATCGGTCCGGCCGCGGTGCATGTCGCCGCGGGCAAGATCGAAGCAATAGCGCAATGGGACGATATACTCGCGGGCGTGCCGCTCATCGATGCAGGCGACGCAGTCGTGATGCCGGGGAATGTTGACGCACATGTTCACGTCAACGAGCCGGGCCGGACCGAATGGGAGGGGTTTGAAACAGCAACACGCGCGGCGGCTGCGGGCGGCGTGACGACGATAGTCGACATGCCGCTCAACAGCATTCCTCCGACCACGACCGTCGCCGGGTTTGAGGAAAAGTTAGCCGCTGCGGGCGGCAAACTGACGGTCGATGTCGCATTCTGGGGTGGAGTGGTCCCGGGCAATACGACCGAGCTCGCAGGGCTGGTGGAGCGTGGAGTTTGCGGATTTAAATGTTTTCTAATTCATTCGGGGGTTGACGAATTTCCGAATGTGACGGAAGAAGATTTGCGCTCCGCGATGCCTGAGATCGCCCGGCTCGGGTCGGTGCTGCTCGTACACGCTGAGGTTCCGGGGCCAATCGAGGCGGCAGCTCAATCGCTGGCGGGCCTGGACAGCCGGGCCTATCAAACGTTCTTGCAGTCACGGCCGCGCGAATCTGAAAATGAGGCGGTGGCATTGATGGTCCGTCTGTGTTGTGAGACCGGATGCCGCGTCCACATCGTTCACCATTCCTCTTCGGACGCTCTGCCTATGCTACGCGCGGCGCGTGCCGAAGGCTTACCGATCACCGTCGAGACCTGCCCGCATTACCTGACCTTCGCCGCGGAGGAGATCGCCGACGGGGCAACGCATTTCAAATGCTGCCCGCCTGTGCGCGAACGCGGAAATCGCGAGCTGCTGTGGGAAGCAATCGCCGACGGCATGATCGATATGGTGGTTTCGGACCATTCGCCGTGCACACCGGCACTTAAACTTCAGGAATCGGGAGATTTTATGGAGGCATGGGGCGGCATCTCGGCGTTACAATTTGGCCTCCCTGTTATGTGGACGAACCTAAAGGGCCGCGGCTATGGGCTTGCCGACCTGACGCGGTTGATGTCACAAGGGCCGGCGAAATTGGCCGGACTCGATAGAAATAAAGGAACACTTGCGGCCGGACTGGACGCCGATATTGTCATCTGGGACCCGGAAGCCCGGCTCACCGTAACGGCGGAGACCATCGAGCACCGGCATAAACTAACTCCTTATGATGGGATGGACCTGTATGGAGAAATCATCGCGACCTATGTGCGGGGCGAACGCGTGTGGCCACGCGGCGATCTCGAAGGCATAAGAAACGGAAAACTGATATATCATTAGGCGAATCTCGAAACTACCGGAGGGAATATGACAAAGATCAATTGGGTCAGGTTTTTCCTCGGCGGCCTGATCGCGACCGTTTTGCTGTTTCTGAGCGACGGTCTGCTGCACGAGAACGTTTTCAGGACTTACTGGGAAGCGGTTTACAGGGATCTCGGCACAAAACCGCCTGCAGAGGGCCACAGCCTTGACCTTGTCTATTTCTTTATTTTTGAGATGGGACGCGGCTTTGGGGCGATGCTAGTTTACGTTTTGATGCGCCCGTTCTACGGCGCAGGCCCCAAGACCGCAGTATTGGCAGCTATCGCGACATGGCTTGCGTTATCGGTCGCCGGGCCGGCCGAGTTTATTCCGCTTAGGTTTTACTCAAATTCACTGTGGATAGGCGTCGCGGCAGTGCAGCTCGTCACCTCGATCATTGCAGCAATGGCCGGGGCCGCCATATACAAAGATCCGGCGGTGGTCGAATAATGGCTGATGAGAAACGCGAAATACTCAGGCATTTTCTGGCCGCCCTTGCGTATAGAACGCAAAAGGCGGTCCGCGGGGCGCCCGAGGATTTCGGCTCGTTTTCGGCAGGCAAGGAAACGAGGACACCAGCCGAGCTTGTGCGTCATATGACAAGTGTGCTCGGATACGCACGCACGTTCTTTACCGGCGGCAGTTATCGCCCCGAGCCGCTGCCTGACCTCTCGGACGAGGTGGGCAGGTTTCACGAAATGGTCGCCGCAATAGCGGTGCACCTTGACCAAGGCTCGCCTTTTCTTGAAAACCTTACGCCTGAGCGGCTTCTTCAGGGACCTTTTGCCGACGCGATGACGCACGCGGGCCAGCTGGTGATGCTGCGGCGCCTTGCTGGTGACCCGGTTGCGCCCGAGAATTTTATCGTTGCCGATATTGACGCGAACCGGCTTGGGCCTGACCAGGCGGCGCCAGTCAGCCCTGATGAATTTTGGCCTGAGGCCCCGGCGGGACGGCATCGCGGTTAGAATGGATCCTATGGATTTCACGGAACTTATCGATCTCGCTTCAGAAAAACTCGGCGGCACCGTGCTGTATGCGAACGACGATTTTTTTGCGGCGAAGGAAAACCTGATAAAGCCAAGCGCGCCGATTTGGATCGAGGGAAAGTACACCGACGACGGCAAGTGGATGGACGGCTGGGAGACGCGGCGGCGGCGCTCGCCGTGGCTTGACGAGAAATTCGACTGGTGCATTATCAGGCTTGGAATGCCGGGCGAGATAAAGGGCGTGGTGGTCGACACGGCATATTTTCGCGGTAATTTCCCTTCGCATTGCATGCTCGAGGCATGTGCCGCGGACCCTCAGTCCGATCTCGGTACGCTGCTCGGGCCCGAGACACACTGGACCGAGGTGCTGCCGTTATCAGAGCTCGCCGGCGATTCGCGGAACAGATTTGAGATCCCTGGCACAGGACGCGTTACTCATTTGAAGTTCAAAATATTTCCGGACGGCGGCGTGGCCCGGCTTCGCGTGCACGGAAACGTCATCCCCGATTGGGGGGAGCTCAGGGGTCGGGACAGTGAGATCGACCTCGCTGCCGCCGAAAATGGCGGCGACGTGATAGCTGCCAGCGACATGTTCTTTGGCCATCGGCAGAATCTGATCATGCCCGGTTTCGCCCGCGACATGAGTGATGCTTGGGAGTCACGGCGAAGGCGCGGCCCCGGGCATGACTGGTGCATCATAAAGCTGGGAGCCGCGGGTACAATAATGCGTGCTGAGATAGACACCTCGCATTTTAAAGGGAATTACCCTGAAAGCTGCACGCTCGAGGGCGGGGTTTCGAGCGACGGGGACATGGCGGCCGTGGAGTGGAATCAACTGTTGCGGATGTCGAAACTGCAGGCTCACACGAGACACCGTTTTTCGGACGAGATCATTAAGCTCGGCCGAATAACGCATGTACGCTTTAATATTTTTCCGGACGGTGGGGTAAGTAGATTGAGGTTGTTTGGAAGGCTAGTGTGAGGTCTGGGAACGACCCGGCCTGTATCGCTCCCCGGTTCTGACTTGCCCGGGCAGTTGTGAAAGTGGGGGAGATTATGCGTAATGCGAAGGCACAGATCATGACGGATTCGCCGACGTTTCAGATCTACAAAAATCTGGCGTGGCTCAACGACTTGCCTGAGGCTCAGGCTGAATCGGCGTTTCGTGACTGCTGCGGCTCGGTGCGGTGGGCGCGGCGAATGGCTCTTGCGCGGCCATTTCGGGTGCTTGACGATCTGTACGAGACGGCAGAAAAGCTTTGGTGGTCGCTCTCGCCGGGGGACCACCTTGAGGCATTCGCAGCCCATCCGAAGATCGGCTCGAAGGGGTCGGCAACAGGACCGAAGGCGAAGTCTGCGCAGTGGTCCAAAGGCGAACAATCCAGGGTTGAAGGTGCCCCGGCCGCGGTTCGCCGCGCACTGGCCGAGGCTAACCGCTTGTATGAGAAGAAGTTCGGGTTTATATTTATCGTCTGTGCCACTGGGAAATCGGCGGAGGAAATGCTTGCGATATGCAAGGCTCGGCTAGGGAACTCGGTTGAAACCGAGATCAGGCTGGCGGCCGAGGAGCAGCGAAAGATAACCGAGATCAGGTTGAATAAACTGTTGGAAAGATGAGCTCCATCACGACGCATGTGCTTGATACGAGCGTCGGGCGGCCGGGCGCATCGATCCCGGTCGTGCTGGAACGCGATACGGATGGAGTCTGGCAGGTTGTTGCAGAGCGGATGACGGACGCAGACGGTCGGGTTAGAGGCCTGGCCGGTGAAAACGATGAAAATCCGGCCGGCCATTATCGGTTGAGCTTTGACGTCGCTGGTTACTTTGCTTCACGGGGAGTCGAATGTTTCTTTCCGCGGGTGACTATTGGCTTCCTGGTGAGCGAAGCAGACGGGCATTATCACGTCCCCCTTTTGATCAGCCCGTTCGGTTACTCGACATATCGCGGAAGCTAGCTTTTCTATGAGCGTCAGGATACTTCATGACAACTACGGCAAGGCGCGGGTCCGGCTGATCAAGGTCGACAAGCGGTCGGCCCGTCATGAGCTGCAGAGCCTGACACTCAATATCGCGCTTGAGGGCGATTTCGAGGCGGTCCATCTGGAGGGCGACAACAGCCTTTGTCTGCCGACCGACACAATGAAAAATACCGTCTATGCGCTTGCCGGCGAAAGAGACGAGATCGAGCCCGTTGAGACGTTCGGCTTGCGGCTCGCCCGCCATTTTCTCGATAACGGCCCGCAGATCACTCGCACCGTGATCGATATCACCGAACATGCGTGGGACCGGATGGCATTTGAGGGCGAGCCCCACGATCATTCGTTTGTGCGCGGGGGGCGCGAGAAACGGACGGCCAAGATCAGCATGACCCGTGACGGGACAAGTGTGGATTCTGGCGTCGAAGACCTGGTGGTGCTCAAATCGGCCAGATCGGGATTCGTCGGCTTCATCAAGGACGCCTATACGACACTGCCCGAGGTTACCGACAGGATCCTGGCAACATCTATACGAGCGACGTGGACATATCGCGATGCCTCTTTGGCGACGGACGAAGTTTGGCACAGGGTCCGGCGGCTAATTCTCGAAACCTTTGCCGGCCACGACAGCCTGTCCGTCCAGCATACGCTCTATGCGATCGGCCAGGCCGTTCTTGAAGAATTCGAAGCGGTCGCCGAGATCGCATTCTCGCTCCCGAACATCCATTGCCTGCCCGTCGACATCTCGCGCTTTGGACTCGAGGACAAGAACTGTATCTTTATCCCAACCGATGAGCCGCACGGGCTGATCGAGGCGAGGCTGGGACGATAAGCAAATAAAGGTACGCCAAGATCGCAGAGTAGCCGAGACCTAGTTCGAGATCGGCAGCATTATGAAAACGTCACTGCCACAAGAGTCCTTTGATAAGATTGCGGGTCATTTGCGGGGCGCGATGAAGGAAGTCGGAAGTCGCTATCCGGGCGAAACAGGCTCACGGCAGCCGGTGCATACGGTCTATGGCGGCGCCCAGCTGTTCAAGTCGGATACGACGGTGAAACTGGGACAGCTCGCAATACGCTCGTTCCAAGCCTTTGCTCCGGACGCCGATGCCTTCGGCGCGGCTATCGGGCTTCCCGGCGCCCTTCGTGAGACGATCTTTGAACGTGTGGGCGAAAAGCTCGCTCGCGAAGCTGTCGAAGACTTTCGCATAGATTTTGAGGACGGATACGGCACGCGGCCCGACGCGGAAGAGGACGGCCATGCGGTGTCTGCCGCACGCGAGGTCGCGTCCGGCATGACCGCTGGTACGCTATCCCCGTTCATCGGGATCCGGATCAAGACATTTAGCGCGGAACTGCACGAGCGCGCCATTCGCACCCTGGACCTTTTTCTTACCTCGCTCATCGAGGCGTCGGGCGGTCGGTTACCCGAGAATTTTGTTATCACGCTGCCCAAGATCGTGACGCCCGACCAGGTTGAGGCCCTTGTTAATATTTTTGATGAGATCGAGCCCAAACTGGGGCTTGCCGCGGGCGCGCTTCGGTTGGAAATGATGATCGAAACGCCGCAGTCCATCATCGGGCCGGCGGGCGAAATAGCCATGCCGCGTATGCTCGAAGCGGCGCGCGGGCGATGCACGGCGGCACACTTTGGGACTTACGACTATACCGCCAGCTGCTCTATTACGGCGATGTACCAGGACATGCTGCACCCGGCGTGCGATTTTGCCCGCGACATGATGCAGGTCGCCTTTGCCGGGACGGGTGTCTGGCTGTCGGACGGCGCGACCAACATAATGCCGGTTGCGCCCCATCGGGGCGAGGGATTGACCGATGCCCAGATCGCCGAGAATCGCGTCGTCGTACATCGCGCGTGGCGGCTGCATTATGACCACTGCCGCCATTCGCTTGCGAACGCCTATTACCAGGGATGGGATCTTCATCCCGGACAGCTTCCGACGCGGTACGCGGCTGTATTCGCATTCTTTCTTGAAGGGCTTGAAGCGGCATCGGAACGTCTCAGGAATTTTGTAGAAAAAGCCGCGCAGGCAACACTCGTTGGCGATGTATTCGACGACGCCGCGACGGGGCAGGGCCTGCTCAATTATTTTCTCAGAGCGATCAACTGCGGTGCGGTAACGGAACAAGAGGCGCTCGACCGGACAAGCCTGACGTTGGATGAACTGCGTTCGGCGTCGTTCGTCAAGATACTCAACAACCGCCGGTGACCTCGCGATTTCTTGGGTACTTTGTAACTTTGCGTGAAGAGGGTTCCCGCAAAACCGCAGAGCACGCAAAGGGAGAAAAGAAATAGTACAGAACATATGAATGCCGAAGAACAACGCCTTGCCGAATCCGACGCAAGGACAAAGCATTGGAAACGCTGGGGACCCTATCTGAGCGAACGCGCGTGGGGGACGGTTCGCGAGGACTACTCGCCGTATGGTTCGGCGTGGGAGTATTTTTCTCATGATCAGGCCCGGTCACGTGCCTATCGCTGGAATGAGGATGGGCTTGCGGGCATATGCGACCGGCATCAGAATATCTGTTTTGCAGTCGCGCTTTGGAATGGCAAGGACCCGATCCTGAAGGAAAGGCTTTTCGGCTTGACGGGCAACGAAGGCAACCACGGCGAGGATGTTAAGGAGATCTATTATTACCTAGACTCGACGCCGACACACTCGTACATGAAATATCTGTACAAGTACCCTCAGGCAGAATACCCGTACTGGCGCCTTATCGAGGAAAGTCGTGCCAGTACAAGAGCGGAGCGCGAGTTTGAGCTGATCGAAACCGGCATTTTTGACGAGGATGAGTATTTCGATGTTTTTGTCGAGTATGCAAAGGACGGGGTCGAGGACATTTTGATCAAGATCACGGTAGCAAACCGTGCCGATAGGGAAGCGGTCGTCAATGTTTTGCCAACTGTTTGGTTCCGCAACACCTGGACGTGGGATGGCCGCGAGCCGAACAGCGCAATGCGAGGCGCGGGACCGGGAACTATCGAGATCGATAATGCCGCCCTCGGCCGGCGGTTTCTGTATTGTGACGAATTCCCGGAAATACTTTTTACTGAGAACGAAACGAACAATAGCCGTTTCCACCAGGGTGCCAACCGCACACCGTTCGTTAAAGATGGCATCAATAATTACATCGTCCACGGTATGACGGGCGCGGTCAATCCGGCCGAGACCGGGACGAAAGCGGCTGCTAATTACAAGTTAGCGGTGCCCGCTCACTCAGAAGTATCAGTCCGCCTTCGGCTTACTGATAGAGAGTTCTCACACGCTGGAGCGAAGGCCGCGAAAAAGTCCGGAAAGCAGCTGGGTCCATTTGACGATTTTGATTCGATCTTCGCGGCACGCCTGGCCGAATGCGATGAATATTATAATTCGATAGCGCCCGCCGAACTGTCTGACGATGCAAAAGCCGTTCAGCGCCAAGCGTTTGCCGGCATGCTCTGGTCCAAGCAGTTTTATCATTACGTCGTGCGCGACTGGATGGAAGGCGATCCGGCGCTCCCGACGCCACCCGCGACGCGTACCCGCAACCGTCACTGGGGACACCTTTTCAACGCCGACATCATATCGATGCCCGACAAATGGGAGTACCCGTGGTACGCGGCGTGGGATCTCGCGTTCCACTGCATCCCGCTGGCAATGGTCGATTCCGAATTTGCCAAGGAACAGTTGATCTTGATGCTTCGCGAATGGTACATGCATCCAAACGGCCAGATCCCAGCCTACGAATGGGCATTCGGGGACGTCAACCCGCCCGTGCATGCCTGGGCGTCGTTCCGTGTCTATCAGATAGATAAAAAGAAAAGAGGCGGTAAAGGTGACAGGAAATTCCTGGCGCGGGTATTTCAAAAACTACTCCTAAATTTCACCTGGTGGGTAAACCGCAAGGACGCCGAGGGGAAGAATGTTTTTGAGGGCGGTTTTCTTGGCCTCGACAATATTGGTGTGTTCGATCGCTCGCAGCCGCTGCCGACTGGCGGCAAGCTGGCCCAGGCCGACGGGACCAGCTGGATGGCCATGTACTGTCTGAATATGCTTGCCATCGCCGGAGAGCTCTCGACCGAGGATGAGACCTATGAAGACGTCGCCAGCAAATTCTGGGAGCATTTTGTCTATATTTCGGACGCGATGAACAAGATCGGAACCGAGGACATTTCATTGTGGGACGAGGCGGATGGTTTTTACTACGATGTGCTGCATCTGCCGGGAACGGACTACAATATGCCCTTAAAAGTTCGTTCGATGGTCGGGCTGATCCCGCTGTTCGCCGTAGCGACGATCGAGCCGGATGTTCTGGAGAAACTGCCAGCGTTCAAACGGCGTCTGCAATGGTTTGTCGACAATCGGCCGGACCTCACAGGACATATTAATTGCGCCCGGAAACCGGGTGTTGGCGAACGGCGGCTTCTCGCGATCGCCTATCGCGACCGGTTAGAGCGGGTCCTGAAGATCATGCTCGACGAGAACGAATTCCTATCGCCATACGGCATCCGCGCTCTTTCCCGGTTTCATAAGGACTGCCCCTATATTTTGGAGGTCGATGGCCGCGAGCATCGCGTCGATTACGAGCCAGCCGAATC
This sequence comes from Pyrinomonadaceae bacterium, assembly GCA_035536695.1. GTDB lineage: Bacteria > Acidobacteriota > Blastocatellia > Pyrinomonadales > Pyrinomonadaceae > OLB17. Next base: position 12,097 of record DATLNN010000247.1, read on the forward strand.
GTCGAGTGGCCTCTTCGGCGGCAACTCGAACTGGCGTGGGCCCATTTGGTTTCC
>DATLNN010000248.1:0-2849 GCA_035536695.1 Pyrinomonadaceae bacterium
TCGTTGCCGGCCTGTCAGCTGCTTTGGTGTACCAGGCGTATATGATGTTTCCTTACACGCCGCTGGCCCGCAAACAGGTGCAGGCCCACAAGGCTGGTCTAACCGAATCGACGTTTAGCCTGCTGTTCGCGAATGTCCTGATGCCGAACCGGAACGCGAAACGGTTGCGCGAGATAATTTCCGAAGCCGATCCGGACATAATACTCACGGTCGAAACCGACGATTGGTGGAAGACCGCGCTGGCACCGTTCGAAGAGACCCACCCGTACACCGTACTCCGGCCGCAGAACAACACTTACGGGATGATGCTCTACTCGAGGCTCGAGCTTATCGACGCGGAGGTCAAATTTTTGGTACAGGACGATATTCCATCAATTCACGGGCGAGTAAGACTGCCATCGGGCCTGGAAGTCGAACTCCGCTGCCTCCACCCGCGGCCGCCATTTCCGACCGAAGACGAAAAATCAACCGAACGCGACGCCGAGCTGTTGATAGTCGGGAAGGAAAGCAAGAAACTCGATCGGCCGATAATCGTAATGGGCGATCTAAACGACGTCGCCTGGTCGAGAACGAACTATTTGTTTCAGGACATCAGCGGTCTGCTCGACCCGCGGATAGGCCGAGGCTTCTACCACACGTTTCACGCAAAGCTGCCGCTGATCAGGTTTCCGCTGGATCACTTCTTTCATTCGAATCACTTCCGGCTCGTAGATTTCAAAAGGCTTGACTACTTTGGCTCGGACCATTTCCCGGTGTACATCAAACTCAGCTACGAACCAGATGCCGAAAAGGAGCAGCAACAACTGCGGGCGAGCGAGGCCGAGAAACAAGAAGCCGAGGAGAAGATCGAGAAAGCAGTTTCCGATCCGAGTGGTCGGGTTGACCACTGAAATTCCAACCAAAAAACGGACTGCGAAGTGCAGGATGTTGCGGGCCACGCGTCAAGCGGTAATTTGGTCGCGTTATCTTCTTCCCTTTTCCTTTGCGGCTTTGCGATTTTGCGGGAACCTATTCGTAAGTTGAGTTCTTGACTGATAACGAAGGGGTTCCCCGCAAAGCCGTAAAGACAAATGAAAAGAAAGAGCAAACACATTGGCGATCTTAGCCGTAGAATAGGGACGAGGCACCCAAAATGTTCTGTTCAAAATGCGGTAATGCGAATGGCGAGGGCGAGAAGTTTTGTCGGAAATGCGGGAGCGATCTGCCGGAGATGGCACTGGCTCAGACCCGAGAGACAGGCCTGCAAACTCCAGACAGCAGAGATCCTGACACCCTCACCGGTAACGGCATCGGGAGCGTCATCGTCGGCGACGGCTTCTTTATGGTTGCTGTGATCCTGGCGGCCACTCAAAGTCCTGTCAGCAGCCTGCTCTGGCTTTTCCTGTTGATCCCGGCGTTCTTTTTCTTTGGCAGAGGCTTCACCGATGTTTTTCAGGCACGGCAGCTCCGCCGGCGACGAAAGGAAGTGGAACTCGGGATCGGGCATCGCCCCGAGAAACTTCCGGCCGGCCGACTGTCCGCCTTGGGCACCTTTGAGAAAGTCATCTCGGGCGAACTCACACCCGTCCCGAGCGTTACCGAAAGAACCACGCGAAACCTCAAATGAGCAAGGTCGAGGTCGTCCCATACGACCCTGCATGGCGAACAGCGTTCAAGGCGGAAGCTCGCGTCGTCGCCGACGCGATGGGTGAAAACCTGATGGCCATCCATCACATCGGTAGTACCTCGATACCCGGCATCTACGCAAAGCCGGTCATCGACATTCTCGTCGAAGTCAGCAACATCAATTATGTCGACAACGCCGGCGCAGCGATGGAACTACTAGGCTATGAGGTCATGGGCGAATTCGGGATCGAAGGTCGACGCTACTTTCGCAAAGACCGTTCCGCTGGCATGCGGACGCACCAGATCCACACATTCCAAACCGGCTCGCCCCACATCCAACGGCACCTGGCCTTTCGCGACTACCTGATCGCGCATCCGACCGATGCCCTAGCATACAGTGATCTCAAACGCCGACTCGTTCGTGAAAACGGCGGGGATACGGAACTCTACATGGACGGCAAGGATGATTTCATTCGTGAGACCGATCGGAAGGCCTCGGCATGGCTCAGCAGGCAGCGAGGTGGGTAGTAGAGCCACCGCGGACAACAGCGCTCGTCATAAATCCCATATCAGCGGTGTCTTAATCTTGAAATGTCTATGCAAGGGAAACGGTACATGTCCGACGGGACTCGCAACGCCGCTGCTTCGTTAATTCTCTCGCTCGGCTTGGTGCACACACCGATTCCTGGCATGAATGTTTCCCGGTCATTCGCACGGCCCGTTCAGCCCGCGATCGTCACGTTGTCGACTGATGCGAAGGAAAGAATCGCGCGAATAGAGAACGGTTTGCTGCCGCCGGTCGTCGTCAAGGGAGAACCTATCTTGCCGATGAGGTTGCGTGACCGGATGCAGTTTTACAAAACTCCCGGGGTAAGCGTCGCTTTTATCAACAACGAACAGATCGAGTGGACCCGAGCATTTGGAGTGCGCGAAACCGGCACTGCTGAGCCGGTTACGACCGAGACACTATTCCAAGCCGGCTCGATCAGCAAAGCCGTTACGGCGATAGCCGCATTGCGTCTGGTGGAGGCTCGAAAACTGAGACTCGATGAAGATGTGAACCTCAAGCTGCGAACATGGAAGGTCCCCGATAGCGAGTTTACAAAAGAAAAGAAAGTGACGCTGCGCGGGTTGTTGAGCCACAGCGCCGGCGTTAATGTTCCGAGCTTCGTTCCGGGTTACCTCAAGAGTGAGCCAGCCCCAACTCTCCTTCAGATACTGGATGGGGCGAAACCGGCGATCAA
>DATLNN010000249.1:0-3783 GCA_035536695.1 Pyrinomonadaceae bacterium
ATATTCCTTCGAGTTGAGACTGATGATGAAAAACAGGTTTTCGGGATCGGAAACAACGACTGCCTTGCCGCCGCCCTTGACCTGGGGGTTTTTGGCCTCGAATTCGCTGTATCCCAAGGCCATTATCGTCGTCAGAGCGGCTCGTTTGTCGGCCGGCCCGATCGAGTCAAGATGCTTTGAGACGACCTCGTCGGCCTTAAGAGCCTGGCTCCGAGCCGGAGAAACAAAAACCACGGCTATCAAGGCCAAAATAAGAAGAGTAAAGTGTTTAGTGATTGACATGGCGCGCCTCGTTGTAAACTCACCAGTTTCTAACCGGCCCTGGCTCCGACCGTGCTGCTGGATGCCAAATTCGGCGTCGGCATCGGCGAGCACGAGTCAAACTGAAGATCCGCATCGGCCTCAACAAGCCCATCGCCAAAGCTTTCACGGCTCTCCAGCGTCGCGAAATAGGTGGTGATATTATCCAATATTTCCTCGGCAGAATGCGAATGATAAAGGGTCTGTCGAAATTGGGCGCCCCCGACAAGGCCTTTCGTAAACTGGCCGGCCAGTTGTTTCATCTTGCCGAGCGATACGATCTCCGGCATTTCCTCGCGACACATAGAAAAGAATTCGAGCAATACGTTTTTCTTTTCCTCAAGGTCGGGCTGATACGGATCGCGGCCGGCCAAAACGTCCGCGAACTGGCGGAAGATCCACGGGTTCTGCATCGCGCCGCGCCCGATCAGGATGCCGTCCGTACCTGTCTCCCGCCAACGCTTCATTCCGTATTCGATCGTAGTAATATCGCCGTTTCCCGATACCGGAATACTGACCGCCTCTTTAACCTGACGGATAAGGTCCCAGTTCGCGAGCCCCTTATAGCCCTGTTCGCGAGTCCGGCCATGGACCTGGATGTGTTCAACACCGCACTGCTCGGCGAGCTTGGCGGCATCAACCACGTTGATCGATGCATCCGAGTAACCCGTGCGCAGTTTCAAGGTCAGCGGTATCGTGATCGATCTCTTGATCGAACGAAGTATCTCCTCAAGCCGCGGCAGATCGCGAAGCAAGCCGGAGCCGCCGCCGTTCTTTACAACCTTAGGCGCGGGGCAGCCGCAATTTACATCCAAAATATCGGCCCCGATCTCCTGAGCCATCTCAGCCCCCATTGCCATGCGAGCGGATTGGCCTCCGAATATCTGGACCGCATACGGCCGTTCCTCTTCATCAAAACGCATTTGCCGCTTCGACTTCGGGTTTCCTCGCGTCAGGCCCTCTACCGAGATGAATTCAGACACGACAAGACCGACGCCGCCACGCCGCTTTATCAGCCGGCGAAAGGTGTAGTCGGTCACGCCCGCCATTGGCGATAATATAAGCGGCGGGTTTATCTCAATATCCCTAATCTTAAACGGTTTCATCTTGCAACATCCGTACGGCGATTAATTAGATTACCACAACAATACGAATGGTTGGCACGTCCTCGAGGCGTGTGCCAGCCAACGGTTTTTTGTCGTTGAGAATTAACATTTCGCGGTTATGCAAATCTGAACCGTCGGGATTATAATTCGTCAGCCTCCCACTTTTTAACACCGATTCAAGAAAGAGATTTAGGCGGGCCGCGCCTGGCCGCACAGGAACTAACCTCAAGGAGACAACCATGTTCAGTAAAACCGCCAAGCGAGACAGATGGCCTTTGATCACGCTCGCTTTCCTGATCACTCTTACTCTCGGAACAACTCTACTATTCGCCCAGGACATCACTTCCGGAGCGATCCAGGGAACCGTCTCGGACGAGCAAGCGGCGGTCGTCGCAGGTGCGACCGTCGAAGCCAGAAATACCGCGACAAATTTCTCAAGGACATTCATAACCGACTCAGATGGCCGATTTACACTGCTCTCTCTCCCGCCGGGGCGCTACGTGGTTTCGGTCACAAAGACCGGATTTGCAAAGCTGAATCAGGAGAATATCGACCTTACCGTAGGCCGCGTCGTTTCCCTGACTCTTTCACTTCGCGTATCCGGCGTCAGCGGTGAGGTCACGATCACGGCCACGCCCACCATTGACACGGTCAAGACCGAATCGAGCACGACGATCAATGAGACGGCGATCACCAATACCCCGATTCTCGGCCGTAAATTCGAAGACCTGTTGACCCTTACGCCCGGTGTCAGCATAACCCAAGGGCCGGACGGAGACGAGATCAATTTTGCCGGGCAGCGAGGCATCTTTAATAACGTCAGTCTAGACGGAGGCGACTATAATAACGGGTTTTTCGGCGAACAGGCGGGCGGCCAACGCGCCGCTATCGACATCACGCTCGATGCGGTTAAGGAATTTCAGGTAATCGCGACGGGTGCCAGCGCCGAATACGGTCGTTCGGCAGGCGGCATTATCAACGTGATCACAAAATCGGGGACGAACGATGTTCACGGCAGCGCTTTCTACTATCAGCGGCTCGAGGCGTTGACCGCAAATACGTCTGATGGGAAACCGTTACGCGATTTTAACCGGAGCCAGTTTGGCGGCACGATCGGCGGGCCGATAAAGCGAGACAAGGCATTTTTCTTTTTTGCGATCGAGAGCATTCGCGAGAAGTTGACGCGCCCCAACCTTAGCGAGCCGGTCGGCACGACGCCGTGTCCAATACAAGCACCGACGATCACCGCCAACGAAGGTTTGATAAACGGCAATCCGGATTGTCAGCGGCTTGCGCTCCTTAGCTTCTTTCAGACGACCCGTCAATCGAACGAAGGGCTGCCGATAGGCCTTAGGATAAGGAATACGGCATTCCTGAGCAAATTTGACTGGAATTTGAACGACAGCAATAAATTCAGCGCGTCTTACAACTTCGACTATTCCAAGAACACCAATCAGACTTTCGATGTTCCCACTTATGGCACGTCGGCGAATGGTATCGAAGGCCCGTCAAAGATCAACGTCGCGAATTTCAATCTCTACAGTACGATATCCCCGACGAAGGTGAACGAGGCACATTTCACATATGCTCGCGAAGTGCGGCCGCGCTCCGCGGTCACCTCAAACATCCCGGCGGACACGGCAATGGGTTTTGGCACGACCTTCCGATTTGGACACCCATTCTTCCTAAATTCGACTATCGATGAAACGTTTTGGCGGACGCACGTACGTGATAACTTCTCCATCATCTCGGGAGCCCATACGATTAAATTCGGCGGCGAGTGGCTGCATAGCGTGAACGATCAGGTATTCCGAGGTTTCTTTGAAGGCCGTTATATTTTTGACAGCGTGACGGGGTTTCTGCGTTACGCTTCGCCCGCGGCCACGGGCGGTTTTGGCCCGCGCACCGTCGGTTGTTCAAACGGTACCTACGTGACGCTGCCGGCGACATGTCCGGCCGGCACGACGACGACCGGCGGGCCGCTCTTGTTATATCTGCAGGGTGCCGGCCGTACAGGCCCGGCCACTGACGCCGCGGGCGCCTCGGATATCAAAAACGAGGACTACGCCCTTTTCGCTCAGGATAGGTGGCAGATCGCTCCGAACTTTACCTTGAACTACGGCCTCCGCTGGGAAGCCCAGATATTTCCCGAGCCCACAGTTGCTCCGGCGGACACGGCTTACGGCATTTTCCTCAACGATCCGAGATTCCCATCTGATGGCACGCTGCCCAGTGACAAGAAAATGTTCCAGCCACGCGTCGGCTTTGCCTGGGACATCTCGAAAAACGGAAGGTCGGTCCTGCGGGCCAGCTTTGGCATTTACAACGCACGGCAGAATATGCTGTCGCAGGTCGGCTCGATCACGACCAACGGCGT
>DATLNN010000250.1:0-3622 GCA_035536695.1 Pyrinomonadaceae bacterium
AGAAAACGCTCGATGCGATGAACAAATTCATCTCTGCGTTCCCGCCCGACGCGAAGGGCGCGATGATACAGTCGGCACTTGGGTACATTGTCGTGCTATCGTCGCGAAAAAAGGATATGCCTGCGGCTGAGGCGGCGTTCATACGGTGGACGGAGGGTGACCCGCTGCTGAAAAATCAACAGCCTGCCCTTCAGGACCACCTGGCAACCGGCTACTACAAGGCAGGCGAGCATGAGCAGTCGATCAGGCACGCTCAGGCGGCATTCGATCTGCTAAAAACGCTCACCGCCAAGACATTCCAGGAACGGCGTGATCGCGAGCAGATCTACATGAATCTGACCGAAGTGCTCGCCCTGGGATATCGGAAGACCAAGAATACCGACCAAGCCATCAGCATCCTCGCGGAGGCACGCGCCCAGTCGTTCGCTCTCCCGTCTGCCACCCTGTACCGCAAGGTGATGACCTTCGTCGAGGGCAGCGGCTTTTCCGAAAAAAAGCTGATGCAGAAGGTTGAGTCCTATGCCACCGCCGATCCTGCACCCGACATGAAGATAACCGAATGGATGGGCCATGACCCGGTCAGCCTTGAAGACCTGAGAGGCAAGGTCGTGCTGCTCGATTTCTGGGCCACCTGGTGCGGGCCGTGCATTGTTACATTCCCGAGGCTTCGCGGCTGGCACAAGAAGTTTGGCGACCAGAATTTTATGATCGTCGGCGTAACGCAGTTTGAGGGCAACAAGGGAGGGAAGCGGATGACCCAGCTACAGGAGCTGGAATATCTCGCCGAGTTCAAAAAGGACCACAAGCTTCCTTACCCATTTGCCGTTGCGGGCCCGGGCGAGGCGGCGACGAAATACGGTGTCGCGGTCTTTCCGACGACCGTCCTGCTCGATCGTAACGGTGTCGTGCGCTATATCGGCATCGGCTCAGGAAGCGAGGAGAGCGAGAATCTCGAAGAGATGATAAAGAAGGTCATAAAGGAAAACCCCCGTATCGCGCAAAAATAAATTGTGTGTTATGCGTGGGACACTTGACAATCATTGCAACACATGCTACAGTCGTTGTGGCTTGAGAGATCTCGCCCACTGATCGATCCTTGACAATTCGGCAGGTGAAATAAAACGGGCTCTCTGTAATTAGGCACATTTGCCGCCGTTCACGTCGCAAAAACGCTGTTCTTCTTGGTCGTCGCCGGCGTTTTGGCGTTATCATCGTGTGATTGGGGAAACACGCAATGGGTGAAACGGTGGCCGTCCGGCCGGGCGAAGAGATCGATGCAGACCGTCTGAAAGCGTTCTTGGGGAAGACGCTTTCAGATGCAAGCATTGAGATCGAACAGTTTCCTGGCGGAAGCTCTAACCTGACATATCTGGTCCGCATGACGAGCGGATCAGGGTCGTTAGGGACGCATGCGGACGAATATGTACTGCGCCGGCCGCCGTTCGGGAATACGGTGAAGTCGGCCCATGACATGCGGCGCGAATTCGATGTGCTTTCAAAACTCTCTCGCGTATACGCGCCCGCTCCCAAACCGCTCCTCTTCTGTGATGACGAATTGGTGATCGGCTCGAAGTTCTATCTGATGGAACGCCGCCACGGCCTCATCATCCGAGGTCCCCTGCCGAGAGGCCAGCGTGTCAGTAGCCCGCACGTAAGTAAGGGCTGGCGTAGGAAGCAAGCATCGCAGGGAAGTCAGGGCTCGCTTGCACAGGAGGTATCGCAAAATACCAGGGACGCAGATGCCATGACAGCCGCTGACCTTGCAGATTCTCAGATCGCACGAAAGGCCGTCTGCCGCTCCTTCATCCGAAACCTGGCCGAGCTCCACCGGCTCGATTACGCGGCGGCCGGTCTCGAAAACCTGGGACGCGCAGAGGGCTATAACCGCCGCCAAGTCGAGGGCTGGACAAAACGCTATGTTGCCGCGAAAACCGACGATTGGGTCGCGTTCGAAAAAACGATCGAGTGGCTCGCTGGCCACGTCCCGCCTGAATCGGGCGCCGCCCTCATTCACAACGACTACAAATTCGACAACGTGATGCTGGACCCGAACGATCTGACTCGGATCACGGCGGTCCTCGACTGGGAGATGGTAACCGTCGGCGATCCGCTGATGGATCTCGGCACGACGCTAGGCTACTGGATGTCCCCTGAAGCGCCTGACGAGATGCTCGATATGCCGTTCAATCCTCGAGTCCTCATGGAGAACATCACCCGCCGCGAGCTGGTAGAAATGTACGCCGAAACCCTGGGACGCACCATTCCGGACATGCTCTTTTATTACGTCTTCGGAACGTTCAAAATAGCGGTCATCGCACAGCAGATCTATGCGAGATATGCGCGCGGGGCTACCCGCGACCCACGATTTGCCGGGTTCAATGAATTCGTCGGTGCCTTGGGACGCATCGCGGCGGACGCTATCGACCGGGGAAGGATTTAAACGGAAACAGAGGGTGGAAGCAGCACCGCTGGTTCGGCCTCCAACCGGGGGAGTCTGGGCGGCGAGGCCGCCAACAGAAAATAGCCAGATGCAAAGCTTCTGGAAATGGGCCAGCACCAACCGTGCGGTGGAACCGCACGTAGAGCGCAATCATCAAATGCCTTCAACCCATATAACATCGACCTTCCACATCGTTTTCTTCACTAAAGAGCGGCGCCAACTGATCATCGCCGATTGGCGACCGCGATTGCATGCCTATATGGGCGGGATAGTAAAAGGCCTTGACACCGTTCCGCTGGCAATCGGTGGCGTCGCTGACCATGCTCACGTGCTGGCCGGTCTCAAGTCTAAACATCGTCTGGATTATTTTGTTCGAGATCTCAAAGCGGATTCATCAGCGTGGGTGCATAAAGAATTTACCCGGCTGTTCGAATGGCAGAAGGGTTACGGAGCATTCAGCGTATGCGGGACGCATATTGCAAATGTGCGTAGCTATGTCGAATCGCAGGAAACGCATCATCAAAGTGAAACATTCCAACAGGAATATGTCGGATTGCTTGAAAAAAATGGCGTTGAGTACGCTCCCGAATATTTGTGGTAGCTCGGGTGTCTTCGGGCGTCTTCAACGCCCGAACAGTTCGCACTGTTTTTCCAGAAGCTTCGCATCTGGCTACTTTCTTTGGGCCGCGTTGCGGCCTTCAGCCGCATCGGTTGCTGCGATCTTGTTTTGCAATTTCCTCGCTTTCGGGCACACGACGTTCATTCGAGTTAATCAAGCCGGCTATCTTCCCGACGAAAAAAAGACCGCGATCGCCTTTTCGAGAGCACCTGTTGCCGACGAATATTTCCTGGTAAGAGACAGCATGGGAAACGTCGTCTGGACAGGCCGTGTAAAAGCCATTACCGCGCCAGCATGGGGCCCGGCTTTTCCTCATTACTACGAGCTGGATTTTTCAGGTATGTCAGCCGAAGGCTCAGGGACGCATACACTTCAGCTCGTGAAAGCCGGCGTTGTTTCAAGGGAATTCAACATCGGCCCTTATCCGCGTTATCACGAAGACCTATTGCACTTCATGCGCCAGCAACGGTGCGGTTACAACCCTTTTCTCGATATGGTCTGCCATCAGCGGGACGGCCGGTCGTTTTATGGCCCGATACCCGATGAAACATTTGTCGATGTTA
>DATLNN010000251.1:0-8063 GCA_035536695.1 Pyrinomonadaceae bacterium
GGCGAGCACTTTGTTGCCGCCGATCAGCGAGAAGGCATTGAGCGAGTAAGGCGTTGTTGGCACGCCGACCACGACCATTACGCCGTCGAGGGCCACGAGGTTGAGGTAGGCATTTATATCATGATCAGCCGAGATGGTATCGAGCAGGAGGTCAAAGGTGGCGGCGGCTGTTTTTATGGCTTCGGGGTCGCGCGTGTTGACAAAGCCTGTCGCACCGAGGGCTCGGGCGTCAGGTTCTTTCGCCGGCGAGGTGCTCAGAACCGTCACGTCGGCGCCCATCGCCTTCGCGATCTTGACGCCCATATGGCCGAGACCGCCGAGGCCGGCAACGGCCACCTTTTTTCCCGGCCCCGCGCCCCAGCGCTTGAGCGGGGAATAGGTCGTAATGCCGGCACACAATAGTGGAGCGACACCGGCGAGATTGCCGGTCTCATTGACCCTGAGACCGTATTTCTCGTCTATGACGTAATGCTTCGAGTACCCGCCATATGTCGGCGTCTCGCGGTCCATCTCCGTACTGTTATAGGTCTGCGCACTGCCCTTTATGCAGTACTGCTCGACGCCGTCGCGGCACGGAGCACAGCCGCGGCATGAATCGACAAAACAGCCGATCCCGGCGATGTCGCCAACTGAAAACTTTCCGACATTAAGACCGATCTGAGCTACGCGGCCAACGATCTCATGTCCGGGCACCATGGGATAAATCGACGGGATCATCGGCTCCCACTCAGCCTTCGCCTGGTGAATGTCCGAGTGGCAGATGCCGCAATAGGCGATATCGATCAGTATGTCATCGGGGCCTACGGCACGCCTCGTAAATTCGAACGGGCCAAACTTTGCCTCCGGCCCATGCGTCGCGTAGCCGCGTGTCGCGACCTTTTTTGTTTCTGCTGGTATCATTGCATTCTCCTTGATTTTACTAGTCTATGGTTGCTATAACTTTGAGCTCGATCGCTATTGGCGTCGGCAGTGCACCCACTTCGATCGTGGTCCGGCACGGTTGATTTGTGGCGAAATACTCTGCGTATATCCGATTATATACCGCAAAGTCATCTTTCATGTTTGTAAGAAACACGGTCACATCGACAATATTGTCCCACGACGAGCCGGCCTCCTCGAGAACGTACCGAACGTTCTTGAACACCGAGCGGCACTGGGTCTCGATGTCGTACGCGGTGATCTCACCTTCATCATTGAGTTGCACGCCGGGGATCGCTCTACTGCCCCGCTCACGCGGGCCAACGCCGGACAAAAAAAGAAGATCGCCCACCCGCCGCGCGTGCGGATACAGGCCGACCGGCTCGGGGGCTTTTGATGATAGGATCTTGGTTTCGTTCATGTAGACACAGCATGCAGGAGACGAAAGGATATAATACAGCTAAAAGCTGCTAGCTCTGAACACGGGCGGGCCCGTTAGCAATGTCTCCGCACCCAACACTGGATGTTCCGCCATTGCTTACACGCGGGCTTGTGCCGGGTCTTGAATCCGAAGGCGTCGCGGCGGAGAATAGTAGTTTGAACAAAGTTCGATCCCGATCACGATCGGAGAACGGGGAGATCCTATGAGGTCAATGTTTTTTATGAAGCTCATCACGATAGTATCGATAGCCGTGGCTGTAGGATGCGGCGTAGTTAGCTCGTCAAAGACCGCTGATTTGTCGGCGGTGCCCCCCATGCCGGCCAGTCAAAACGAGACGGAAGTCACAAAGGGAAAGCAGACTGCGGTTTTTGCAGGCGGCTGTTTCTGGGGTGTCGAGGCTGTTTTTGAGAGTTTGAAAGGCGTCAGCGATGCCAAGTCGGGCTACGCGGGCGGCACATCGAAAACAGCAAACTATGATGACGTGAGCAACGGCAACACGCAGCATGCCGAGGCCGTCTTGGTCACCTATGAACCCGAAAAGATCTCGTACGCGCAGTTGCTGAAGGTATTCTTTACGGTCGCGCACGATCCGACCGAGTTAAATCGCCAGGGTCCGGATATTGGCCCTCAATATCGTTCAGCTATATTCTACTCGAACGAGGACCAGCAGAAGCAGGCAGCGGCCTTTATAGCCGAGCTTGACAAGTCGCAGGCGTGGCCCAAAGCGATCGTAACGCAGGTCGTTCCGCTCGAAAAATTTTACGTCGCCGAGGCATATCATCAGAACTATCTGGTGCGAAATCCAACCCAGCCGTACATCGTCATGCACGATATGCCGAAGCTCGAGGAATTGAAAAAGAGGTTTCCAGAGCTTTATTCAGGAAAGTAACATTTCGTCGCGGCGTGGGAAACGCACGCGCCTACGCTTGCAAGCGTCCGAAAGGACGCTGATATGGCCCAGATCCGTTCAAGTCGGAATTGAAACGAAGCGCCGTCACGCCGGAGCAACCGGGCGTTGCGTGCGAGGGTGCCTGCGATCCCGGCGTTTCTACTTCCCTTTTTCCGCCCAAATCTGGACAAGGTTAACAAGAGTCTCGGTTGATTTTTCGAGACCCTTCCGCGAGTTGAACTCCAATTTTCCATGGAAATTATGTCCGCCTGTGAAAAGGTTTGGGGTGGGCAAACCGCGTGTGGTCAGCCGCGACCCGTCGGTGCCGCCGCGTATCGGCCGCATCCTGGCTGTGATGCCCGCCCGCTTCGCGGCTTCAATAGCGTAGTCGGTTAGCTGCGGATAATCTTTAAGCACCTCTTTCATGTTGAGATACCCAAGCTCGCTCTTGTATTCGATCTTCACCTGAGGATGGCGCTTCTGAACGTCCGCAACGATCTTTTTCACGGTTTCCTCCTGTGCTGTAAGGCCGCTGATGTCGAAATCGCGCAGCAGCACTTTTACCGTGGAGACCTCCTCGGACATCGCAGCATTGTAGGGGTGCAAAAAGCCCTCGCGGCCCTCGGTGGTCTCCGGACGGTTTGGGACTGCCTGGGGGAAACTTGCCAGGAAATCACCGGCGGCATACGCCGAGTTTACCAGGATGCCTTTCGCGTAGCCGGGATGTGTCGACCTTCCGCGAAACGTGACGGTCGCGGTGCGGGCCGACCAGGTCTCGTTCGAGATGTCGCCAAGCTGCTCGCCATCGACGGTGTAGGCGAATTTGGCTCCCCAACCCGCGATGTCAAATTGGTCCATCGGCCCGCCGACCTCTTCGTCCGGTGTGAACGCGATGGCCACGTTCCCGTGCTTGATCGTAGGATTCTGTTTAAGAATGTCGATCATCGTCATGATCTCAGCAATGCCCGATTTGTCGTCCGAGCCGAGCAGCGTCGTGCCATCGGCCGTAATGATGTCATCGCCGATCAGGTTCTTGAGATCCGGGTTCTGGGCCACCGTGATCACCTGGGTCTTGTCATTCGGCAAGACAATGTCGCCGCCCTGGTAATTCTTATGAATAATGGCGTTGACATTTGCGCCCGAAACGGCGGGCGATGTGTCCATGTGGGCGATGAGACCGATCGTCGGCACCTTTGAATTATCCGGCAGGTTGCCCGGGACCATTCCATAAACGATTCCTTGTTCGCTGATGCGTACATTTTGCGCGCCGAGATCCTTCAACTCTTTCTCGAGCAACCGGGCTAGCACAAGCTGTTTCTCGGTGCTCGGATGCTTGCCTGCATCCTCAGCCGATTGAGTGTCGATCTTTATATAACGAAGGAACCGATCCATCGCCGATTCAGTGGGAGCCTTGGTCTGCGCGAACGTCGCCGAGAAAACAACGAAGGCAAGTACTAGTGAGTAGATCAGTTTCATACACCTATTCGAGTCGAAAACCGCGTTATCGGTTTGCTATAACTTGATGCAGACGTTCTTCTCTTCTGTGAAAAATCTTAACGCCTCAAAGCCTCCTTCACGGCCCATGCCACTTTCTTTGACACCGCCGAATGGGGTTCGGAGGTCGCGCAGCAGCCAGCAATTGATCCACACGATGCCGGATTCGAGCTTTGCGGCCAGCCGGTGAGCGCGAGAAAGATTTTCGGTCCAAACCGTCGCCGACAGGCCATAGCGGACGCTGTTGGCGTAGCCTACCACCTCTTCTTCCGCGTTGAACGGCATGATCGTGACGACCGGACCGAAGATCTCTTCCTGGTTAGTGCGGCAATCATGCGAAAGACCTTCTATTATGGTCGGCTCGATAAACCACCCATCCGAGCATCGGCCGTCGAGGTGGACCTGGTTGCCGCCTGTCAGGATCGTTCCTCCTTCGCTGCCCGCTAGGTCAATATAGGACATTATCTTTTCAAAATGCTGCTTTGAAACGATCGCGCCGACGTCGGTTTCTGCCTCTAGCGGATCTCCCACCGTCAATGCCTCTACCCGTGAGACGAAATCGCCCTTGAACTGCTCATACATTGGTCGCTCGACAAAGAGGCGCGATCCGCACAAACAGATCTCGCCCTGATTTGAGAATGACGAACGGATAGTGGTCGCCAGCATCTCTTCGTAATTACAGTCGGCAAAGATGATGTTCGGGTTTTTGCCGCCGAGCTCGAGTGATAATTTCTTGAACATCGGTGCCGCCGTCCGGGCAATTTCTTCACCGGTTTTCGTCCCGCCGGTGAATGAGATCGCCTTTACTTCTTTGTGAGCGACGATCGTCGAGCCGACCCCGTGACCCGTGCCGTGAACGATATTCAATACGCCGGGCGGCAGGCCCGCCTCGATACATAGTTTCGACAGCAAATATGCCGTCATCGGCGTCACCTCGCTCGGCTTGGCCACAACAGTGCATCCGGCCGACAGGGCCGGCGCGATCTTCCAGGTGAACAGATACAGCGGCAGGTTCCAAGGGCTGATACAGCCGACCACGCCCAGTGGGTGGCGGAGAGTGTAATTGATCGCAGTCCCGGACATGTCGTGCGACTCGTTCGCGGTATGCATTGCGGCGGTGGCGTAAAACTTAAAATTAGAGACTGCACGGGGGATATCAACTGCTCGAGCAAGTGAAACCGGCTTGCCGTTGTCGATACTCTCGGCCACAGCGAGCAATTCGAGATCTCGTTCAATCAAACCGGCCAGCCTGATCAACATGTCATGCCGGGCTTCCGGCGATGTCTGCGACCATGATGGAAAGGCGGCCTTCGCAGCCTCGACGGCCAGATGCACATCGCGGTCGTCCGAGTCGGCAATTTGCGAATAGGTCTGCCCAACCGACGGATCAAAGTTGTCCAGATATTCGGCCGATGCCGGCTGGACCAACTGCCCGCCGATGTAGTTTTCGATCAATTGCATAACAAGACCCGAAATAGCTCAAAGCAGATAACCGATAGGCGATAATTTAGATATTGTTGCAGCTATCACCTATCAGCTATTTCGTGCCGCTCTATTTTATTTTTCCGAACCTCTTAAGTATCTCGCGAACCTTATCGAGTGGCAGTGCCCCGATAGTACGGCCATTTCCTGTCACGGTGGTCGCTTTGAACATAGAATTGAGAATAGCCTCCTCCGTCGCCTCGATCACAGCCTGAAATAGCGGCGACATTGCATCGTTGCCGAGAACGGTGATGTTACGCTTAGCATCGGCGGCATTGATGCGATTCGCCGTCGAGAACGCTATCGCATAATCGCCGCTCCCATTTGTCATCGAGGAGCCAGTCCGGCCAAGGCCAACCATCGAGCGTGAGGCAAGGCGTTTCAATTGGCGATGATCGAGCGGCGCGTCCGTCGCGACGACGATTATTATCGAACCGTCTGCGTTAACGACGGCGTTCGGAGTTCCAGCTTCAGCCGCCCCGTTCGCGGCGGCGGGGCGAGCTAAAGCTGGAGCCTCGAACCCCGACGCCTCTCTTAAATAGTATCTTCCAAGCTCAACACCGACGGGTACGCCGTCGATGGACAAGACGCCGCCGAAATTTGACTGGACGAGAACCCCAAGAGTGTAGCCCCCAAGCCTCTCGGGCAGCTTACGCGACGCGGTGCCGATGCCGCCTTTCCAGCCGAAAGCGATCGTGCCCGTACCGGCGCCGACCGAGCCCTCTTCGACGGCTTCACCTTTCGCATTCTTTATCGCATTGAATACGTCTTCACGCGAGATATGGCGGCCGCGGATGTCGTTCAGTCCGCCATCGTTCGTCTCGGCAACCAGCGGATTGATGGAGCGGACCTGTTCGTTGCCCGGGAGGGCGAGCATGTGGTCGATGAGAAAATCGGCAGTCTTGGGAACGGCAAGTGTTGAGGTCAACAGGATCGGCGTCTCGATCTCGCCAAGCTCATTGACCTGCGTCGAGCCCGCGAGTTTGCCAAAACCGTTTCCGACAAAGACCGCTCCGGGAACTTTTTCCCTAAAGAGATTCCCGGCGTGCGGCACGACCGCCGTCACACCGGTCCGTATCGTGTCGCCGCGAATAATGGTCGTGTGTCCGACCGTAACACCCGCGACGTCTGTAATTGAGTTAAGACGTCCGCTCGGCAAGACCCCTACATTTATCCCAATGTCTCGAGCACGCGACCGCGCCGGTAACTGCGCGGCGAGCATAGCGGTAGATATGAGCAAGCCGGCAATGGCCGGGGCGAGTAATGGGCGCATTGAGACAGATAGCATGTATACATTGTAAGCCAGGCAACGGTAAATTGCGCGAGCCCTGGGCATATAATCGAGCGTCGCGATGGAGACTGAAAAACCAAAAGTAGAACAGCTAAAAGAGGACAAGAACGTTCGCCGCGAACTAGAGCAGGCAACGGGCTCCAAGCCAAAACGAAAACCGACGGTCGAGGTAAAGCAGAAGTTTTGGCTCGGTACGTATGTTGTGATCCTGCTGTCCGTTGGAGTTCTCTATTATCTCGTCAGATTTGGCCTGTTCGACTTTCTCGGCGACTATGCCCGGCTGCTCGAGCGCTTTACGATCGGAGCTCTCGCGATAGTCCTCCTCCTTGTCGTGCTAAAAGCCGTTAAGATCTACCTCATCGGCCGACTCGCCGATAATATTGCCCGCTATAACCTCAGTCGCGTGGCAAATCTGCTCGCGGGCCTGGCGATTTTTTTCATAATACTCTCGATCCTCTTCGCCAATTGGTACACCGCGGTCCTTTCACTGGGCCTGATCTCGCTCGTGCTCGGGTTTGCGCTGCAAACGCCTATCGCCAGCTTTATAGGCTGGATCTACATACTGGTCAAGGTTCCCTACCAGGTCGGCGATCGGATCAAGATCGACACATCGACCGGCGACGTCATCAGCGTCAACTACCTCGACACGATATTGTGGGAATTTGGCGGCGAACTGCTTTCGACTTCAAACCACCCGACGGGGCGGATCATAAAATTCCCCAATTCCAAGGTCCTCGATAGCGTGGTTTACAACTATTCGTGGTCGCTGTTTCCATATGTCTGGAATGACATAAAATTCCAGATCGCGTATCAGAGCGATCTCGAGTTCGTCGCTCGCGTGATGCGCGAGACGGCCGAGGAAGAGGTGGGTGAGATAATGATGGAGCGTGTCAGTACCTACCGCGAGCTGCTCGCGCAAACGCCTGTCGACCAGCTCGAGGTCCAGGAGCGGCCCGTCGTGGTCTTTCGGGTTGCTGAAAACACGTGGGTCGAAGCCATCGTCCGTTATCTCGTCGAGCCAAAGCGGGCCGGTGCGGTCAAATCGAGGTTAATAAAAACAATGCTCGAACGGCTCAACGCCGAGCCGGGCAAAGTGATGTTTCCGAAAGCGGACATGCGTTGACAGGGTCGCGCAGGGCCGGCGGTGACTCGGGGTTCCAGCTTTACATGGCTAAATTTAGCAGGAGCGGCCAACTAAAGTTGGGACTCCAAACGCTTCGCCCGATATCTATACTTTCGCGTAAGTCAGTCCTGTTTGTCCCTGATACTTACCGCCACGGTCTTCGTATGAGACGGCGCAGGCTTCGTCGGATTCGAAAAACAATATCTGACCGATGCCCTCATTCACATAAACACGCAATGGCAGATTTGCAAGATTGGCGATCTCGACGACGAGCCGCCCCGTCCAGCCGGCCTCGAGGGGCGTTGTATTAACGAGCAAACCGGCACGCGCATATGTCGATTTTCCGAGCGCGATACCCGTCACATTACGCGGCATTTTGAAAGTCTCGACGGTCACGCCCAAGCCATAATGATGCGGTGGCAGC
>DATLNN010000252.1:0-8005 GCA_035536695.1 Pyrinomonadaceae bacterium
TTCCTCGAAACCGTATTTAAGCCAGGCAATAGCACATTCATATCCAAAACCCTGACGCCAATATTTCTCAGAGAGATTGTAGCCGACCTCGATCTCGCCCGTTTCCTCTAGCGGCTGCAGCCCGCTAGTGCCTATTTTCTCGCCGGTCGATCGCAGAGCCATCGTGCAAAAGCCAAAGCCGTATTTCTTGTGACATTCGAGATAGAACGGCAACCGTTTTGCTAACGCTTCAGCATTCTGCATGTCGGGCCCACCGAGGTAGCGGTTGACTGCCTCGGGCGTTCGCATCTCGATGAGCCATGGCAGATCCCCGGCGGTCATAGGCTTCATTATTAGTCGCTCAGTCTCAAGCATGAAAAATGGAAGAAAACAGAAACCTTCTTCGTCTAATTATCGATTAAACCATCGGAGAGGACAAAAACATATGGAACATTTGATCGAAGATCGAAGAAGTTTTTTACGTCGTTCGTCGTTGGCCATGGCAGCTCTGCCGCTGCTGGTTGGGTGCAAGAGTGATACGTTCGCGGTCGAGAGCTCGAGCGATATACTCACACAGCTTAAAAAGAATGCCCGCGGGCGAGCTGCGGAGGGCATGGGTGCCATCGATGTACCCGATAACGTTTCCTGGCGGACCGCGTTCACAGTCGGCGCCGATGATGGCGAGCCGATGATCATTTCGGGCACCGTTTACAAGCTGGATAGTACAACGGTCGCCCCTAACACCCTGATCTACTTCTACCACACCGACAAATTGGGCATCTACGGCCGCGCCGGTCAGCCGCCACACGGCCGCTTTCGCGGCTGGATGTTGACCGATCAAAAGGGTCGATATGAGTTCGCATCTATTAGGCCCGCATCGTATCCGAATTCGACCCAATCTCGGCATGTGCATATGACCATAACCACGCTCGATAGCACCGAGGACTGGATCGACTCGATACTGTTCGAGGGCGACAGGTTTCTAACGGAGCGCGAACGCCAATCAGTAGGCCGCCGGGGCGGTTTTAACCCGATTGTCGATTTGAAGCCCGGCAGCGACGGGATCATGCGGGCAAACCGCGACATTCGGTTGATGTCATAGGAGGAACCCATGAACGCCCTAATCCCTTCCATCATATTCGCGATCGGTCTGTTCACGGCCGCGGAGCATCGAAAACCAAGCTACAAATGGAGTTTGGCGGCACCTGCCGGCAGCGGCTGTTTCCAGCCAAATTGCGAACCTGGAAAGTTTCCGATGGCCGTAGCGCCGGTAACGGGCTTTGGCGACAAACTTTATTTGATCGGCGATCGCGCCGTTTGGATATCCGAAGATGGTGTGAGATGGGCGGCGCCTAAGCCCAAAACCGACTGGCAAGAGCGATACGGGCATCGCTATGCATATTTCAAAGGGAAACTGTGGATGTTTGGCGGGATGAAAACCTGGGACGACTTTCGCAACGATGTCTGGGCAAGTGATGATAGCGTCGAGTGGAAACAGGTCGTGCAGAACGCTCCATGGAAAAAACGCCGCGGGCATGGCGCGGTCGTTTTCGACGATAAGCTGTTGGTCATCGGCGGTTCTATTAGCTCGGGCCGGCGCGACCGAACTCCGACCGAAGCCCTAAACGACGTTTGGTCAACCGCCGATGGCATGAACTGGAAACAGGTTGTCGCGAACGCGCCGTGGACTCCGCGTGAGTGTCACACGGCGCTCGTTTTCGCCAACAAGATCTGGCTCATCGGGGGGCCGGGAATGCGGGAGATATGGTCCTCGACAAATGGCCGCGACTGGACCCGCGTTACCGAGAACGCCGGCTTTGGATACCGCGAGGGCGGTGCGGCCGGGGTGTTTGACGGTAAGATGTGGGTATACGGCGGTGTCGAAAAGAATGATGTGTGGCATTCAACCGACGGCCTGAAGTGGACCAAGGCATTTGACGCCGCACCGTGGTCCACACGGTCGACGACCTACAGCACTGTTTACAACAACCGCCTCCTCCTTTTCAGCGGTAAGACCGGCCGTGCCGATACACAGCAGGGCGAGATCTGGGCGATGGCTAGGACGGCCGAGAGGTCGGAGTAATGAAAGCGAAGTTATTCAGACCATTGCTCGCAATAGCATGCTTTTTGGCCGCCTCGTGTTCGGGCAACGCGGCGGTTCGCAAACCCAATATAGTACTGATCGGCAGCACTCCGTGCGATGCGGCCATTAAATCGATATTGCGCGTCGACGCCGCGAGACCGGTCGATTTTGTCCGGTGGGAACTCGGCATGGAGACCGCAGGGAAGGCTTTTGCTCTAACAGTAAATTTCGGCGAAGGTCAGCCCAACACGCGGGGATTTAAGGGGGGCGGCGAGACGCGTAGCCATTTAGGTAATTATTCTGTCGCCCGACGCGGGAGCCATACGATCTATACCTTTTCCAGCCCGGGGTTCGGCTCTGAACTGTCGCTGATCGCGATCAGCGAGAACGTCTTCCACGTTCTCGATCCGGCTGGGCGTCTGATGACCGGCACGGGCGGCTGGAGCTATTCCCTCGCACGAAAAGATCGTATTCGCGAGAAACCAGGCGACCTTAGGTCGATCTTGAGATCGTTGCTCGATGATCGGACTGGCCGGCCCGCAGTATTCGTCGGACGCACGCCGTGTGTGAATTTCAAGCGGGCCGACCTTCTCTCCGGAAACGATTGCCTGAAGCTAAAGTGGAAGCTTATACTTCATCGTCACCCGGTTACGCGAATGCCGTCGACATATAAACTCGAATCGACGGTTAGCCGGCTTAGGCCCATCGAGGGACGCTGGGCCCTCGTGAACGGAAACCACGCTAGTCCGCAAGCCATTTTGATCCAGCTGGACCTGGATGACCCGGGACGGACGATATCGTTCCTTGTCGGGGACGATAACGTGATCTTTCTTCTCAACGAGCATCAGACACCCGCCGTCGGTAATGAGGATTTCGGCTTTACTCTGAACAGGATCCAGAAAACGGAGTAAGATCGCTGGACGAGACCTGAGAGATGGAACTGCACGCCACAATGACCGAAAAGCGGACGAGCCCGGAGTTGCTGGATGCGTGCAGACGAGGGGACCGCGATGCGATGCGCGAGGTGTACGAGCAGAACCAGCGGCGGGTGTTTTCAGTGGCTATGAATTATTTTGGCGGAAACCGCGACCTAGCCGAGGACATCACACAAAAGGTGTTTTTGAAATTGTTGATGAAGATGGAATTTGATGGGCGATCGGAGTTTACCACCTGGCTCTACCGCGTGACAGTCAATGCCTGCACGGACGAGGCTAGAAAGATGACGCGGTTCGTAGATATAAAGGAATTCTTCGGCCTGGGCGGCGGAGCTGTTCAGCAGTTGATGGCCGAGAGCGGCGAAGTATCTGAGAAAGTTCAGGCAGAGATCGGTAAACTGAAGCCAAAATATCGGCTTCCGATCGTTTTGAAGTACTCCGAAGGGTTGTCATACAACGAGATCGCGGAGGTGCTCGCCGTTTCGATCGGCACCGTTTCGTCACGTCTTAATCGTGGACATAAGATGCTGGCGTCGAGACTTGAGCATTTACGAGGTGTGCTGTGAGGAGTTGCTGAAAGTGCGGAAGCCTGCGCGCAGGTACGACGAGATACACGAACCGTGAATAGATGAGTGACAAGCACTACAAATCAATGTTGTCGGCGTTCGTCGGTCGCGAACTGGCCCAGAATGAGCAGGAAGAGATTGCCCGCCATCTGATGCGGTGTTCCGATTGCCGCGCCGCGCATGATGTCGTCAGATTCGGCTCAACGCTGGCCGCCTCAATGACGCGTCACGACGCACCCCAGCGGGTATGGAACGAAATAGCCGCATGTCTTGACCAGCACGACACGCCGCGAATGACGCTGATCCCCGACGCATCATATTTCGGGCCGCGAAATTTCGCAACCTACGCCGTGGGCCTGATACTCGTCGTCGCGGCCGCTTCAGTGGTGTATCTGGCGCTGATCAGAGGAGCGGAGGACGAGGCTCGCACTGCAACGCCGATCCAACGCCAAACCGATTACCCGAAACAGCCGGACGTAGCGGTGATCTCAACGGAGACCACGGGGAATACTGAACAACTCCCTTCAATCACGGGCCGCACCGATAACCAAGATCTGGCACCTGCGACGGCCTCCGCGGGGTCATGGGAATTTGAAACGATCTCCGGAGCCCCGAGAGTGGGCGATGCGACTGATGCCGCACGCATTGGAGTCGGCCAGGTGCTTGAGACAGACGCCGGCTCGCGCGCTCGTATTGAGGTGGCCGACATCGGCACGGTAGAGATCGCCCCGAATTCAAGAGTGCGCATGGTCGGCACAAGCGCCACCGAGCACCGGTTATCGCTCGAACGCGGCGCTCTGCATGCGCGAATCGCTGCCCCGCCAAGGCTATTTATTGTTGATACGCCTTCGGCTATGGCTGTCGATCTGGGATGCGAATACAAGCTGGACGTGGACAAGGCCGGCAACAGCCGTTTGCACGTGACCAGCGGATCTGTGGCTCTGGAACGTGAGGGGCGCGAGTCTATAGTGCCCGCCGGGGCGATCTGTCTGACTCGCAAAGGAAAGGGCCTGGGAACGCCTTTCTCGGCTGAGACGACCGAAGGATTCAGACGTGCTCTTGAACGCTTCGATTTCTCGGGAGGCGGCAGTGGCGCTGTCGCGTCAATGCTCGAAACCCGCGGCTTTTACGACATGATCACCCTATGGCACCTGCTCTCGCGTGTTAGCTCGTCGGACCGGGCTCGGGTCTTTGACGCTCTCGCCGGCTACGTTAAACTTCCTGAGTCGGCGACCCGCGAAGGTATTCTCCGTCTTGATAAGAAGATGCTCACCGACTGGCGCCATGAGGTGGAGCGGGCCTGGTTTGAATAGGTCGCCTGTGTTTGATTTCCTACACTCAAATACCGGTCCATCAGCTTAGGGTGACAGTCGTACGATGGTCCATGCATCTCCGGCCATTTCGTAAACGATCCGGTCATGCAACCTGCTCTGGCGGCCCTGCCAGAACTCGAATCGCGTGGGCAAGACACGAAACCCACCCCAAAAGTCCGGCAGCGGGACATTATCACCGAACTTTCTGCGAAACTCGTCCACACGCTGCTCCAGCACGTCTCGCGATTCGATGACGCTGCTTTGATTCGACGCCCAGGCGCCGAGGCGGCTTTCGACCGGGCGCGAGTTGAAATATTTTTCGGATTCTTCTCGCGAGGTTTTCTCCGCCTCACCGCATATCGCTACCTGGCGATCGATCTGAGGCCAGAAGAAATTCAGAACCGCGTGAGGATTTGCGGAAAGATCTCGGGCCTTCTTGCTCTTGTAGTTCGTAAAGAACGCAAAGCCGGTCTCGCCAAAGTACTTGAGCAGAACGACGCGGGCAGATGGCCGTCGGTCTTCACCGACCGTTGCTAAAGTCATCGCGTTAGCATCGATGATGTCAGCTTTTAACGCCTCGTCCATCCAGCGGGCAAACTGGTCAAACGGGCTCAGTGCGACGGACGATTTCAAAAGTCCTTCAGAGGCGAAATCTCTGCGAAGCTCGGCCAGCTCTTTCCGGTCCATAAGTCGATTCGTTTCAGTAGGCCGTACCCTTCGTAGGGCTCTGCGTCTGAAAAGCCTTTTAGATCTGATGAACGAACAGGCCGTCTCTCAGCTTTGGTTCGAACCATGTCGATTTCGGCGGCATGATCTCGCCCATGTCCGAAACGGCGAGAAGCTGGTCCATCGTTGTCGGGTACATCGAAAAAGCTACCCTCGCCTCGCCCTCGTCGACCATACGTTTCAGCTCCGCGGTGCCGCGGGCCCCGCCGACAAATGCGATCCGATCGTCGGTTCGCGGGTCGCCGATGCCTAAAATCGGTGTAAGCAGATAATTCTGCAGCAGACTGACGTCGAGCGTTTCGATCACGCTCGCGTTTCTGCCGAGGTCCAGGCGAAAGCGCAGTTTGAACCACTCGCCTTCAAAATACATCGACATCTCGCCGGGGTTTTGCGGCCTATCTTCGATCGAATCGACAAGAATAAAACTGTCACGGACACCCTCAAAAAAATCTTCACGACCAAGCCCATTCAGGTCTTTTACGACTCGATTATACGGCAGGATGTTCAGCTCTTCGGCCGGAAACATACCTGCCATAACATAGTTGTAAGCCTCTCTCCCCGTGTGGTTGGGGTTTGCCGCCCGGCGGGCTTCGCGCGCACGAGAGGCGCTTTCAGCGCGGTGATGGCCGTCGGCGATGTAGATGGTGGGCACTTTACGAAACGCTGCGGTCCAGCCGGCCGTGTCGGGAGACCGCCACACTCTCTGCCGGACGCCGTCAGCGACAAAATCATACAGCGGCCCACCTTTTTGGGCCTCGGCGATGAGGTCGCCGATCGTGTCCGTCTTGCGAAACGTCAAGAAGATCAATCCCGTGTGGGCCCCGGTGGCGAGCATGTGGTTGGTCCGGTCAGCAACTTTGTCAGGACGGACTTTCTCGTGTTTCTTGATCACTCCCATGTCATAGTCATCGAGCGAGCAGCAAGCCACCACGCCCGTCTGCGATCGATCACCAGAGGTCAACTGGTAGACATAAACGGCGGGCTCCGAGTCTGGGGCAAGAACGCCATCTGCGATAAATTGCCCAAGATTTTGCCGTCCACGCTCGAAAACCTGTTCGTCAGATGGTTTCTCAGACTCAGGAAACTCGCCCTCGGGGCGAGTAACGCGCAAGAAGGTGTTCGGGTTCGCGGCGATCTCCGCCCGGACCTCCGCGTCATAGACGACATCATACGGAGGGCTTGCCACTTGCTCAGCGAGCTCGACCGGTGGACGCAATGCTTTGAAAGGCCGGATATTTGCCAATGTGTAACCCTCGTTGATCGTTTTGAGTCCCGCCTTTAGGCAGCTTGTAGCTCAAAGCTCAGACGCCTGAAGGCCGGACTCAGAGCGCTGCCAAAGTGCTAATACACCGGCGGCGCGGTGTTGCTGTTGCCGTTGATCAGCTCATCGAGCTTTCGCTGGCTCTCGTCCATATCGCGAAGCATCTGGTCGGCGTAGCCCTGCTTGTCTATCTTCCAAACACCGTCCTCTTTTACAAACGGCACGGTCTCCCAAGACCCGAACGACGTTTTTACCTGCAGCGTCGCCTTATCGCCCTCGACCTTTTCGTTGCGAAACTCGACGGTCGTCTGATTTTCACTGAACAGCGTTTCCCGTTTTACGATGTCGTCGACCGTCACGCCCTGCGCTTTCGCCTCCTGCTCGTGCATTTTGAGCGTGGCGTTCGATAACAGCACCTTCATCGTGGTCGTGTCCTTCGCCTTGATCGCCTTCGTGTAAGTCTTAAAAGTCTCGAGCGGCGTCGACGGCGGCCTCTCAGAACAGGCACCAAGAAAAAAGCTGATAAGAAATGTAAATACAACCCAAAAACGCATTGCGAACCCCTTTTCGAAAATATGAAAAAGCAATTGTAGCGTATTTTTTCGATGAATGGTCAGGCCGGGCTCGGGAAGTGAGTTTGAGGTTCGGGGTTCGAGGTTTCAAGCTGTCCCGTGTCGCCCTTGTCCCGCTGTCCCGGCTGTCCCAACTGTCGCAGCGTTTTTTCAAAAAATGGAACATATTGAAAACAAGGATGTCAGCCCAAAAACGGCTTTCCCCAGCCAACATCTGAGCCGAATGGCGCGCGCCATTTGTGCAACAAACTGCGCACGCTGGTGGCACAAACCCGTTATCTCGCTATCCCATTTATACCGCAGATGTTTTGAACAAAAATGTGACATCTCTGCGCTTACTGCTTTCTGACCACTGACCACCGACCACTGACAACTGCTCCTGTCCCGTGTCCCGTTTGTCCCGCTTGTCCCGCTGTCCCGCTTGTCCCGCAGAGGTTGGGACAAGAATGTAACCTGTTGAAAACACTCAGGTTACACTAATAAGACGGTGTTCCGGCCGATTTTAGTACCGAATATTCCGGAGTTTGTGTGACACAAAGTGCGCACGATAGTACCAAGATGTGCCCCCAG
>DATLNN010000253.1:0-4158 GCA_035536695.1 Pyrinomonadaceae bacterium
AAAGCACCGCGAGCGTGACCGTCGGCAGCGTCCGGTTAGCGCTCAGGCTTTTGAACAGGTCCGACATCCGCGGAACGATGTAAAGCGTCAGAAACGCAACCATCAACATCGCGGCAAAGAGCAAGAATGCAGGATAGGCCAGTGCTCCTCTCAATTTACGTGAAACGCCCACGCTTCGCTTCAGATACGCGACAAACCGCGATAGAACGTCGTCCAGAGCACCGCTCTTCTCGCCGGCCAGTATCGAGGCCGTATAGATTCGCGGAAACATCCCCTGTAATTCGAACGCCTCAGATAGCGGCACGCCGCTCTTGATCTTTTCCTCGACATCGGCGAGCACCGCACGAAGATTTGCCGAGGCCGACCGGGTCTTAAGCAGGCCGATGGCCTGGAGCACCGGTATGCCCGCCCGCAGCAACGCTGAAAGCTGCTGATTAAACAGCAGAAAGTCCGCCTGTTTTACCCGGCCCTTCTTCCCCGCGCCTGCCGCCGCGAGCACAGCCGAAAGCCCCTCTTTGCTGTTGGAAACCGCAAATACCTTAAACCCCTCGCTCTCAAGCCGCGCCCGCGCCTCCGCCGCCGCCTTCGCTTCGACGATCCGCGTCACGATCTCACCCGAAGGCGTCCCAAGGCGGCAAATAAATTCGGTCATAATCTACTGAGATATCTGCGGCTAAATCGGCGCAGCAATACCATCGAAAAACTGCCCGAAATTATAACACGCCCACCCCGCCAAATTGTTGCGCACAGACTGGAGCGGCAAGCGTCCCGCTTGCCGCGCCGCACACGGCGTTCACGCCCACCTGCCTATCGCGCACGTCAGAACCGCCTGCGTTAGCGGGCGGCCAGGAACTCTATTTGCTAATAGCTCGGCCTAGAACCGCCACCCTCTCAAATCGCTCATCACTCGGCTATCGCCGTGCTTGCCATTCCCATACTTACAGCCGGTGACTCAGCAAACTGGCCGCCCGCTTACGCAGGCGGTTCTGACCTTTGTCACAAATCCACTCCCTCCGGTGTTTCCCCATTAAAGGCCGTTACCACGGAGGAAAACCATGAAAAAACTCGACATGCTGTCCGACCGCCAACATCGCATTCTCGTCATCTTCTTCGCGGTCCTGTTCGCGTTCGCGACCTTGTTGCTGGTCGTCACGATGCGCACGGGCGCGCAGACGCAGTCAGGCACCATCACCGGCGAGTGGACGGCGCACTTGAGCAAGAAACGCCCCGACCAGCTGCAGATCATGTTCATCCGCCGCTCCGAGAACGGCGGGGTCACCAACATGAGCGGCAACGCCATAGCTCTAAGCGCGTTTCAGGGCCTCAACCCGTCCGCAATTTCCTCCGCTAAAACAGACGTAAATTTCATGCTCACCCGCGAGGCCGGCACCTTCACTTTCGAAGGCTTCTTCCGCGAAGGCCGCGGCACGGGCTTCTGGACATTCACCCGCAGCGAGCCGTTCGCGACGATGATGAAAGGCCGAGGCTACGGCTACCTTAACGACGAAGAAATGCTCCGCGCCGCCTTTCACAACCTGACCGGCAAATACATCGACGAGCTAAAATCGGCCGGCTACACCGACCTCGATTTCAAACAGCTCACCCGCGCCGCCGGCCACGACATCACCCTCGCCTACATCCGCGAGCTCGAGACCGCCGGTTACCCGGGCCTGAAAATGGACGAGCTGATCAGGGCGCAAAATCATGACGTCAATGCCGCGTTCATCCGCGATGTCAAAGCGATGGGCTTCGAAAAACAGCCGCTCGATAAGCTCATCCGCATGCACAACCACGACATCACCACCGAATTCGTCAACCGTATGAAAGCCGCCGGCTTCCAAAACCTCTCGATCGACACCCTCATCCGCCTCCACAACCACGACGTGACACCCGAATTCGTCAACGAGATCAAAGCCGAAGGCTACCCCGACCTCTCCCCCGAAACCGCCATCCGCCTAAAAAATCACGACGTCACCCGCGACATCATCCGCCGCGCCAAAGCCCAGGGCCACACCAACGCCACGCTCGAAGACATCATCGGTCTCAAAAACCGAGGCACGGTTAAATAATCCGTGATCCCGAACCGACTTGACCGATGGGCGCAAAACTGATGCAAGTGCGCTCACCTCGTGCAAGACCCCATGACTTGTATGAAGTAGACTACCTCCATGAAAAACACCTTCGTTAGAACGTGGAAATTTGCGGGCTTCTTTATTTTTTTGTTTGCGCTGATTCTCGCCTCAAACCTCGGCGGAATTATTTCGCTGTCTTTCGCGAGGTCCGAACTCGCGCTTCTTGATTTGTCTCAAAGCCTTCCGACTGATGTTGAGCAAAGAGTCCGACGAATTGAAAACAGTTTGCTGCTTCCGATAGCCGTCAAGGGAGAAACGAGGCTGCAGATGAAGCTGGCTGACCGAATGCAGTTTTACAAAACGCCCGGCGTCAGCGTCGCTTTTATTAACAATGGTCAAGTCGAGTGGGCGCGCGCATACGGCACGCGCGAAGCTGGCGGCCGGGAGCCGGTTACGACTGAAACCATTTTTCAGGCAGGCTCGATCAGCAAGGCCGTTACGGCTATAGCAGTGCTGCGTCTTGTAGAGGCCGGAAAACTGAAACTTGACGAAGACGTAAACCAGAAGCTCGTGTCCTGGAAGGTTCCCGAAAATGAACTCACGAAAGAAAAGAAAGTGACGCTGCGCCGATTGTTGAGTCACAGCGCCGGTGTTAACGTTCCCAGCTTTATGCCCGGCTACCTTAAGACCGGACAGATCCCGACGCTTGTGCAATTGCTGAACGGAACGAAGCCCGCGACCAATCTTCCGATTCGCGTCGAGCAAGCTCCCGGCGGCGGCTTCAGCTACTCCGGTGGCGGGTACACTATTGTCCAGCAACTGCTCATCGATGTCGTAGGAAAGCCGTTTCCGGAATTAATGGATGACCTCGTTTTTCGGCCGCTCAAGATGAAAAACACCACATTTGAGCAACAGCCTTCAACAAAGATTGACCGTCCAGTGGCCGCGGGGCACGACGCCAACGGTCAGCCACCGCCTGGCAAGTGGCGGATGTTTCCTGAAATGTCGGCGGCCGGAATATGGAGTACCGCTTCAGATCTCGCGCGATTGGCCATCGATATCGAAAAAGCACAACGAGGCAAATCGAAATTCCTATCCGCAGCCACCGTGAACGAAATGCTTGTGCCGCAAGCCGGGCGCTGGGGGCTCGGTTTTACGGTCGATGGTGAAGGATCGTCCCGACGTTTCGGTCACGGAGGCGACAACGGGGAATTCAGTGCGAACCTTGTTGCTTACGCCACAAGTGGACAGGGTGTGGTGATCATGACGAATGGCGTCAGAGGGGGCAGGTTGATCAGTGAGATTCTAAGAAGTATCGCCCATGAATACGGATGGCCGGATTTCCGAGCCAAAGAAAAAACGATCGTTAAAGTTGATCCGAAAGTATACGCCGATTATATAGGGCGATATCAATTTGAGTTTTCATCCGACTACGTTCTCACGATCATCGCGGAAGGTGACAAATTAGTCACTGAATTGAAACAGCCTACATCAACATCAAGGACCGAGATCTACCCCGAATCGGAAACGACATTTTTCCGAAGAGATGTGGACGTCGAAGTTATGTTTGTGAGAGATGAAACCGGTCGGGTAAAGCGCTTAATTTTTCGTCAGGACGGTCAAGACTTTCGGTTGACAAGAATTCAATAAGCCTCGATGCCAGGCGGTCGTAATGTGCGAACGCAACGACCGAATTCGTCAACGAGATCAAAGCCGAAGGCTACCCCGACCTCTCCCCCGAAACCGCCATCCGCCTAAAAAATCACGACGTCACCCGCGACCTCATCCGCCGCGCCAAAGCCCAGGGCCACACCAACGCCACACTGGAAGAGATCATCCGCCTCAAAAATCGAGGCACGGTTAAATAATCGCACTCGGACCGACCCCGACTGGAGCGCGCGGAGCAACCAGCGAGCACAATCAATGCAGGCCTGAGCCGGAACGTAGGACGTCAAACTCCAACTCATAGTAGCGATCACTCTCGCGAGCTTGTAGGACGTTTATGTGCGAGTATTCTGCGCCAAGCAAGATCGATTCTATCTGTGTCTTTGACTCCAAGCTTACGTGGCTCCCAAGAATGACGCTC
>DATLNN010000254.1:0-8675 GCA_035536695.1 Pyrinomonadaceae bacterium
TAAACGCCGCCGTCGTTCTGATTCGGCGCGAACGAATCGACCAGCGTTACAAACATCCTGTTCGGATCGCCCGGCTCAAAGACCGCGTCCAGAACGGGCCTGTCGGCCGATGCTGCCGAAACGTTCAATTTTTCGAATACCGGGTTTGGCGATGCCGCGTTGAATGAGCGATAAAGACCCCGTGCCGGGAATGTGAAGCCGGTCGAGCTGCCGAGGCCGGCACCGCCGCTGATAGTGGTGACGTAAATAAGATTTGGATCGTTCGGATGGACAAGGACCTTTCCGATAGATCGTCCCGAAAAAACGTCCGCACGCGCCGCGTTGCGATTCAGCACTTCGCTTAACACCGGATTCGCCGACAGTGCGTCGTTGATGCGATAGACGCCCACGCCAAAGAAACTGTCGAGCGAAAAGCCCGCTTCGCCAGTTCCGACGTAGACGATCGAGGGATCTGACGGGGCAAACGTGACGGCGCCGATCGCCAGGCTCAACGCATTGTCCATCATCGGTTCCCAAGTGCCGCCCGCATTCAAGGTGCGATACAGTCCGCCTTGAGCGGTTCCCGCAAATATGATGTTTGGGTCCGACGGGTGAACGGCAAGTGAAGTCACGCGCCCGCTGACGGGGTCTGTT
This sequence comes from Pyrinomonadaceae bacterium, assembly GCA_035536695.1. Classification (GTDB taxonomy): domain Bacteria; phylum Acidobacteriota; class Blastocatellia; order Pyrinomonadales; family Pyrinomonadaceae; genus OLB17. Next base: position 634 of record DATLNN010000254.1, read on the forward strand.
CGCCCTACTGTCTGGCCATTCGGTATCGGCGCCGGGCCGAGTGAACGCCACGACGAACCCTGAACCGACTCACCCCGCTCGGCAAGCTCACGCTCGCTCCTCTCTAATTCCTTGATCGCCCTGCTTCGCGAATCGGGCTTTGCCGTGTCGGCCCCGCGAATCAGGCCAATATGTTCCTGCCGGGCCGCAATATAAACGCCCTTGTCGATCTTAACGCCCGCCGGCAGATCCGGGTCATTCGATTCGCGGTCGGCGGTAATATACCACCAACCCGGGACGGCGAACGCAATAGCTACCAAGGCGATAGCGAACAGAATTTTCAAAAACTTCATGATGGTGGAAACCTCTGATACAACGATCTATGCGGGGGCATAAAAAAGTGCAACTTGGCATTTTCTCATATTATGGCCAATACTCATAGCGTAATGAGCTCACGGGCTCCCTGTTGACCCAAACCGCCCGCCCCTGTCTTGTCCCGTGTCCCAGTTGTCCCGCTTGTCCCGGTTGTCCGCCTGTCCCGCCGGTCCCGCCGTGGTTTTTAAACAAGGCCAGGTCGTCTCTCTCCCCCCTGACAACTGACCTTGTCCCGACAACTGACCGTGTCCCGTGTCCCGCCGTCCGGCTGTCCCAGCTGTCCCAATGTTTTTTCAAAAAATGGAACTCTTGAAACATTGATGTTAGCCCAATAACGGCCTTGTCCCAGCCAACATACCGTCGCGTGCATTTTCCATTTTCCGTTCTCCATTCTCTTCTGTCCCGTTCCCGTTTTTCCCGCTTGTCCCGCTGTCCGGTTTGTCCCACAGAGGTTTTGAACAGGACCGCGGCATCTCTCCGCCCCACTGACCACTGACAACTGACAACCGACAACTGACCTTGTCCCGGGTCCCGCTTGTCCCGCTTGTCCCGCTGTCCCGTTTGTCCCGCAGAGGTTGGGACAAAATACAAGTCGTTGCAAATAGACATGTTCCTGGGATAACGCCCTTGTGCCATTCAACTGGGAAGGCGAACGCTGTGCTCCGTTTGTGGCACAAAAGGCGCACATTAGGAGCACAAATCACATGCGCCGGTTTCGACCGCAGGACAGCCGGAGCGGTCGCCGAACTGTCAGATGCCATAGATCTCTTCAATTTCCAAAGAACAAGAACCGCAAACACGCCGATCCGTGCGGCCCAAGCATAGCACAATGTGCCATGGATGCAAGATATCGTAAGAATGGGTACGGGTCAGTTTGAATTAGCCATCGAAGATGGTGTCAGCATGTAGCCCAGGGCGGGAAGCCCTGGGTAGGTGAGAACGAATTGAAGAGCTATCGTAGATAGCGACAGCCGGCCTCGCCTGTCGCCCGTTACACGGGCTTTGTTTTTTTATCTGCTTTCCCCAGCCCCTTCGGACTGGGCTACATGCTGACGTCCCTCTACGAGGGCCAAAATTCAAACTGACCTAGAACCTAAGAGTGCAACAGAGCCGTTTTTCGTTATGGCCGGTGAAAACTGATGTAAGATTACAAACATGCGACCTACAATTTGTCTGATCGCCCTCTGCGTGTTTCTTACTGGCTGTAGTCATGACCGAGGGCCATCTGCGGCGCGGATCGAAGCTGCCCTAAACCAAGCGCTAAAGGCAAAAAACCCTGACGCGGTGGCCAAGGTCTATAGCACCAATATCGAGAAGCCCTATTTTTACAAGGAATTCAAGTTTTCTTGTGCCAATTGTGTGCTTGAATTTAAGGATGGCGAGCGGCACGTCGTCCCATCGTGCGAAGGACACGGTATCGTGGCTCTCAGGGCGAGGACCCAATTATGGGAATTCGCCAGTATCGTTGTCGCCGCCCCAGGTATTGGCCAGGTCAACTACGAAAGCGACCATATCTTTTAGGGCGGTTGCGCAGGCCCGACGGCAAACGCAAATCTGAAAGCTCCCCTAAAACTCGAACAGCTTTACGCGGAAGAGAACAAGAAGTATTAGGTTCAATCGTTTCGGGCGTATCCCGCACAGGCAACTCTCGTCCTGCCGCTTCAGTGCCTTCAGCAGATGTGTATGTGACATTGCCGAATGTCGCGTGTTTCACAGGCTGAATCGTCGTCCTCGTTTTCGACAGGTTTCGCTTCGCTGCACCTGGAGCTAAAGTTATTTGACGTGCTCCGCACGCCGCTCTACCCGGCCACAAACCAAACGCACCAAAATGCATTCGCTTCGACAGCCCCATCCGTACGATAACGAGAGGGCCATGAGAGGAGAATTGCAAAATCGGAGGCCTGACCCTGTCCCCTCATTCGATGCTTTAAGCATTAGTAAAGCGATCGCACGAGCGTTGCCAACAGATTAGGGTAGAGTTTACACTTACAGAAAGAGCAACTAACTGTTCCTAAGAGGAGTTGGGAACGGAATAGTATTACGGCGAATCCTTAATTATCCGCAGCCGCGAGGCACATTGGCGGATTGAAACGAACGTCGACCCATCAGTAGGTCGTTTAATTCACTTATGGAAAAGCCATCCCAATCCATTCGAGAATTAGCAGGACATTTGATCACGGCGGAGGCATCTGCGCGAGTTTCGTCGGGGGTGGAGGGAACCTTCTCCGTTTGCGAAAAGCTGCGCGTTTCGCTGACCAAATTTGCGGGAGCGGATGCTTTTTCCGCGCTCATGCGGCGCTCGTTGGCGTTGTCACGGGCGGAAATTCCTGCGCTCAAGAGTGTAACGCTCGACGCTTCGGGATGTGTTGAGGGGCTCGATCTGATCCCGGCGGACAACGGGACGGACCCAGGAGCCGTGATAACTGCAAACCTGCTTTGGCTGTTAGTGACTTTTATGGGGGAACCGATCACAAGGCGGCTTGTGAAGGATGCTTGGCCCGATTTGCCGTTCAGTGAATAACAAGAGGGAGATCAGGAAGTGTATGAGTACAGAGGACCCGAAGAAAGGAAAAGGACGCGTGGAGCTTCGGCAGATCCCGACCGGCGTTGCGGGCCTTGACGAGATTCTCGGCGGCGGTTTACCAGAGTACTCGTTCAACATTATTGCGGGGTCGCCCGGCGGCGGCAAAACGACGCTGGCGCACCAGATCATATTCGCAAATGCGACAAAGGAGCGGCCCGCCCTTTACTTTACGATCCTCGGCGAGCCCGCGGTCAAGATGCTGCGCTATCAGCAGCAATACAGCTTTTTCGATCAGGAGAAGCTGGATGGCGCGGTCCGTTTTATCAATCTCAGCAAGCTGATTCTTGAAAGCGATCTTGACGGCGTGCTCGATACTATTATTGAGGCAGTCGAGGTCTCCAACCCTTCGGTCGTCGTGGTGGATTCATTTCGGACGGTGGTCCGTACCTCCCAGGCAACAAACTCGGAGACGGAGCTGCAGGGGTTTATCCAGCGTCTTGCACTTCATTTGACGAGTTGGCACGCCACCTCGTTTTTGATCGGCGAGTACCGCGAAGGTGATCTGCATTACGACCCGGTCTTCACGGTCGCCGACGGGCTGATATGGCTGACCCAGAGTGTCGAGCGAAACTCGATCGTTCGCAAGCTGCAGATCGTGAAAATGCGCGGCCGGGAAACCGTTCCCGGCCTCCACACTTTCCGTATCACTGAAGACGGCTTGCAGTGTTTCCCGCGCACATTCGGCCTCACCGAAGAGTCGGAGCACAGTAAAGGCAAACGGCGACTTTCGACGGGCTTACCCGCACTTGACGCGCTAATGGGCGGCGGGATCCCCGAAGGTGACAGCCTGCTGCTAGGGGGGCCGTCGGGCGCGGGCAAGACGATCCTCGGCCAGCACTTTATTAATGAAGGCGTGAAGCAGGGCGAGCCGGGCATCGTGGCGATGTTCGAGGAACGGCCGGGCGAATACATCGAACGGGCGGCTAAATTCGGCATCGACTTCGACGCGCCTCAGAAGGACGAAATGCTCAAGATCATCTACCTCAGGCCGCTCGATCTTTCGGTGGACGAAACGCTGCACGAGATCATCAACTCGGTCAAGGAGATCGGCTGCAAACGTTTGGTGATCGATTCGCTGGTTGGCTTCGAACTGGCTCTCGCTCCGGGCTTCCGAACGGATTTTCGCGAATCGCTTTATCGGATGGTCGGCGCGTTGACCCGGATGGGCGTTACCATTGTTAGTACAGTCGAAATTGAAGAGAGCTTTACCTCGATGAGCCTGAGCAACTTTGCAGTCTCGTTCCTCGCGGACGACCTGTTGCGGCTGCGGTATGTCTCGATCAACGGGCAGCTCCGCAAAATGCTGATCGTTGTAAAGATGCGAAGGAGCGGACACAGCGTCGATATGCACGAATACGCGATCACGGCCGAGGGAATTGTTGTGGGCCAGCCCCTTCGCGGTTTTCGCGGCCTGCTCACCAGTGTTCCGGGTCCGTGGTCGTTTGCATCGGATGGGGTGCCGGAACTGATGGATGAGGTGTTCCCCGAGGATCCGGATGCCTGAGAAATCGACTGCGACAACCCTTAGTTATGAGCAGCAGCTTCGTGAAGTGAATGAAGCGCTGCTGGTCTCGTCTGTCCGGCTGCTGGAGGAAACGGAGAAGGCGGAAAAAGCCCATGCGGCTCTACTGATAAAACAAGCGGAGCTTGCCGAGAGTCAAACGCTGCTCGAAACTGCCCTTTCCGCGGGATCCGTCGCGACCGTTACATGGGATGTCGTCAACGACATAATGATCGCCGACGGTCGTATGGCGGAGATCTTCGGGATCGACCCGGACGATGCCAATAAGCTGCCCATCGCCGATTTCATATCTACCATTTACCCGGATGATCGACCGCGAGTTGAACAGCAGATCGCTCGCACCCTTGAAACCGACGAGCCGTACGAGATCGAATACCGCGTGATGAAACCGGGCGGCGGTTTTCGATGGGTTTACGTGCGAGGAAAGGTCGAGCGTGACGCCGTCGGCAAGCCGCTTCGTTTCCCGGCCGCCTTAGTCGATATCACCGAACGAAAGCAGGAGGTAGAGGCCAAATACTTTCTCGCGTCGATCATTGAATCTTCCAGGGATTCAATAATCACCGTTGACTTCGACTCGGTCATCACGACCTGGAACCACGCTGCCGAGTCACTTTACGGCTACACGGCCGCCGAGGCGATCGGAAAAAGTCTCTCTATGCTGCTTCTGCCAGCAGACCTCGTCGAGATCTTTCACGACGTCGATAAGGTCAGGCTCGGCGAGGCCGTCGAAATGTTCGAGACAATTAGGCTGGATAAGGACGGCCGGCGGCTCGACCTTGAAGTCGTGATGTCGCCGGTAAAGGATTCGACGGATCGTGTCGTCGGAGTTTCAACCATTGTTCGTGACATCAGCGAACGATTGGAAAGCGAGGCGGCACTTCAATTCAGCGAGCAGCGATTCCGTGTTGCAGTTGACGCAATGGACAGCCTTGTCTGGACAAACAACCCCCGGGGCGAGATGGAAGGCGAACAGCCGGGCTGGGAAAACTTCACGGGGCAGACCTATGATGAATATCAGGGGTTCGGCTGGTGCAAGGCCGTCCATCCGGACGATGCCCAACTTACGATAGATGCCTGGAACAAGGCGGTCAGGAAGACCGAGACCTTCGTTTTCGAACATCGCCTCCGGCGCCGCGACGGGGAGTGGCGCGTGTGCTCCATTCGTGCCGTTCCGGTGATGACTTCGGACGGTGAGACCATTGAGTGGGTCGGTGCACACACCGACATCACGGACCGCAAGCAGGCCGAAGAAGCATTGCGCCGTTCGCGCGAAGAATTGGAGATACGCGTAAAGGAGCGGACCGCGGAACTGGAATTAGCCAACAAAAAATTCAAGGCCGAGAACCAGGAGCGGCTCCGAGCCGAAGAACACCGCGTTGCGATACTAAGCCGATTGACAACCGCGCAGGAAGACGAGCGTCGCCGGATCGGCCGCGATCTACACGACCAGATCGGCCAACAGATCACGGCCCTGCGTTTTAAACTGGCGGAAGTAAGCTCTTTCGACGGTATCGATCCCACCCTGAAAGCAAAGATCGAACAGGCCCAGGAATACGCCGGGCAAATGGACGCCGATGCGAGTTTTCTCTCTTACGAACTTCGCCCTCCCAGCCTTGACGATCTGGGCCTGCGCTCCTCGGTGCGGGATTTCGTCGAAAACTGGTCCCGCTATCACAATATCCCGGCCGAATTTCATTCTCCCCAAACCAAGCATAGCCCGCTAAAGCCGGAGATCAGCATTCACCTTTACCGCATCGTTCAGGAAGCGCTGAATAACATCCTGAAACATGCCCAGGCGAAACTCGTTTCCGTCATTATGGGATTCCAGGAGGAAACGCTGACCCTGATCATTCAGGACGACGGCATCGGATTTAGGCCCGACGACACCAAGAAACTCGCCAAAGGCAGCGGCGGCCTCGGACTAGTCGGAATGCGCGAGCGGTGCCTCCTTCTCGGAGGGACGATGATTGTCGAAGCCGCGCCCGAAAAAGGAACACTGATTATCTGCCGTATTCCGGTTGAGGACAGAAACGCGGGTTCGGAAACCGAATGATCAGCGTCTCGCCTCGCCGGATTCCACACAGCCCAACTCGCAAATCCTGCATACCGTATTTCAAGACGTTCAAATTTGTCTTCATCTCTTATCATAGGATGATTTTAACCGACTTAGTTTGAATTTCTTCTCGACAACTCCTCTCGTTTCTGCCGGAGCCGTCGGGTGCGAAGCCTTCGACAAACCAATGGGCATGGAGCGAGCGAGCGTGAAAGCAGCTTAGTTTGAACGGTCCGCCTATCACCCGCGCGGCCGCATGCAGTGCCTCGCCTTTGTATAGTGAGCCAAAGACCGGCTCAGCCTCGAGCATGCCGCCCACACGCGTGGAGCCGCGACCTATGTGGATATTTTCAAGCGGCGCACCGGCAACCGCCCGGTCATAGGCCTCGGAAAGCTCCGGCATATTTGAGAATGGTATATAGCCGGTGATGACGCAGAATCCATTCTTATGAAGGGCCCGAAACCGTACCTGATCCAGTAGTTTCAGCTTACTCTGGATGAGCTTCCATCCTTCAATTCCCTCCGCCTATAACCTTGTTATGCAGAAGGTTTTCTGCATAATATACCAGAATGAAAAATTGGAGGATAAGAGGATGGTGGCGGCGACGACTTGTCCCAAGTGCAACTCTCATAAAATTATCCAGAAGGCTCGTGTCGTGGGGGAGATGGGCGTGGCTGTTGAAGTCTATGAAAACCCCGATGCTTGGGTCTTCAAAGAGGCGCATAGGGAAGCCCTGAACGCCGTGGTTTGTGGCCAGTGTGGATACCTTGAGTTGTATGCCGAGAATCCGCACGGGCTTTTTGCGACTTATACGCGGGCGGAGAAATCTTAAGAGGTGGCAATGATCGGGTGTGCGTGGCCGTAACCCTCAAGTGGCAGCGTTCGTATCGGCGCGCATCCAACAACAGCGTGCACCCGACGCCCGTCAGCAGCATTTGAACGTTGCTTTGTTTCTAACGTTTCGAAGCTGTCCAGCCCTCAGTCAATAAACGGCTGTCGTCGATATGAACTTCCGAGCGATCTTTATGCGTGGAATGTGTAAGTTTTCCATCTTGACCATCTTACTCCTCGGCTCATTGCTCGGGGGGTTCGCCCAGGACCCGGCCAAGTCTCCAGCGCCCATCGGAGCGGTCCGGGCAGACGATGAGATATTGCGGGTCGATACCAATCTCATTCAGATCGGGATCTCAGTGGTAGATAAAAAGGGCAAGTTCGTCGAGGGCCTGAAGCAAAGTGATTTTGAACTCCTCGTGGACGGGAAACCGGTCACTACGCTTTTTTTTAACGAATCAGGGTTCAAGAACAGCACCGAAAGGGCGCAAAGCGACGCAACGTCAGGCCCGGTATCCGCTTCGCCGTTAGCGATCAACGAGTTTGGAAGAACGATAGCCTTTGTCGTCGATGATCTGCACATGTCAGCCGAAAGTCTTATTCGAACAAGGCGTCTTATACAGAAATTCCTGGATCAACAGGTGCGGCCGAACGATATGGTTGCCATCGTATCAAGCAGCAACAAGGTAGGTTTTCT